>JBIOWL010000263.1:0-7000 GCA_044868645.1 Aestuariivirga sp. | reverse complement strand
TCATTAACGAGGAGGGGGATAGTCTGAAGTCCGCCATTGGCTCCACTTATACCTATGACGACCTGGATAATCCCTTGAAGCCGACCAGCGGTCTCAGGGCCCAATTGGAAACGGAAGTCGCAGGTCTCGGTGGCGATGCGCAATACGGTGCGGTCGAAGCGCGCGCTTGGTGGTTCATGTCTTTCCTCGATGAAAATTTAACCCTCAAGCTTGAGGCCAACGCCGGACATATCGAGCCCTTCAGCGGCGATGGTCTTCCGCTACAGGATCGCTTCTTCAAGGGAGCGGACAGTTTCCGTGGCTTCGCCAAGTCGGGGATCGGCCCCAAGCAGATTGGCAATGACGGAGAGTTTGATTCCATTGGCGCGGAGAACTATGCCATCGGTACAGTTGAATTGATCTTCCCGCTCTGGGGCATTCCGGAAGAATGGGGCCTTGAAGGCGCCGTCTTCTCCGACTTCGGCACGGTCTTCGGGACCGATGAGGACGACGTGGCCTTTGGAACGGCAAACTGCCTTGGTGATGGGGTCTCCACAGCGGACTGCGATGTGTTTGACTCTACCAACATCCGCGCGGCAGTTGGCGCAGGCGTCATCTGGCAGTCGCCTTTCGGCCCTCTGCGCCTGGAGGCCGCCTATCCCATCCTCAAAGAGGATTTCGACGAGACCGAGAAGTTCCGCTTCTCCATCGGCACGCGCTTCTAGACCTTTTCAGGCGCAACAGTTAAAGGGCGGGAGCAATCCCGCCCTTTCTTTTTTACCCAGGCTGCTCATGAACGACACGACCGCCAAGGCCCAGGCCGACATTGCCCGCATCATGCAGATGCTACCGCACCGCTATCCCTTCCTGCTCATCGACAGGCTGACGGAACTCAATGGTGAGGATGGTGGCACGGCGCTGAAGAACGTCACCATCAACGAGCCGTTCTTTCAGGGCCATTTTCCCGGCCGCCCGGTAATGCCCGGCGTGCTTCAGATCGAAGCTATGGCGCAAACGGCAGGTGCCATCGTGATGGCCCACCTAGGAGCGGCGGTTGAGGGCAAGCTCGTCTTCTTCATGTCAATCGACAAGGCGCGCTTCCGGAAGCCCGTCGTTCCCGGCGATCAGATCCTCTTCCGCGCCAAGCTGCTGCAGAAACGTCCACCCGTCTGGAAATACTGGGTTGAGGCCCATGTGAACGGCAAGAAAGTCTCCGAGGCCGAAATCGGCGCCATGCTGATGGATGAAAGGACGGGCTAGCCCCGCTTGCCCAACGGCACATAGTCGCGCCGCTCCGGCCCCACATAGAGCTGGCGCGGGCGGCTGATCTTCTGGTTGTGCTCGGCGATCATTTCCTTCCACTGCGAAATCCAGCCGATGGTCCGCGCCACGGCAAACAACACCGTGAACATGGAGGTCGGGAAGCCAATGGCCTTGAGGATGATGCCTGAATAGAAATCCACATTGGGATAGAGCTTGCGCGAAATGAAATACTCGTCCGACAGCGCAATGCGCTCAAGTTCGCGCGCCACGTCGAGCAGCGGATCGTCAGCCACGCCCAGCGCATCGAATACCTCATAGGCCGTTTTCTGCATGAGTTTCGCGCGCGGATCATAGTTCTTGTAAACGCGGTGCCCGAAGCCCATGAGCCGCACATTGGAGGACTTGTCCTTCACCTTGTCGATGAAGGCGGGGATGTTCTCCTTCTTGCCGATCTCCTTTAGCATGTTGAGGGCGGCCTCATTGGCCCCGCCATGAGCAGGCCCCCACAGGCAGGCAATACCCGCGGCGATACAGGCGAAAGGATTAGCACCCGATGAACCCGCAAGCCTCACCGTCGAGGTGGAGGCATTCTGTTCGTGGTCGGCATGCAGCGTGAAGATGCGGTCCATGGCGCGGGCGAAGACCGGGTTCACCACATAGTCCTCGCATGGAACGGCAAAGCACATGCGCAGGAAATTCGCCGCATAGCCAAGGTCATTGCGCGGATAGACGAAGGGCTGGCCGATGGAATACTTGTAGGCCATGGCGGCGATCGTCGGCATCTTGGCGATCATCCGGTGCGAGGCAATTTCGCGCTGGCGAATGTCGTTGATGTCGATGGAGTCGTGATAGAAGGCCGCCATGGCGCCCACCACCGCCACCATCACCGCCATCGGGTGCGCATCGCGCCGGAAGCCGCGGAAGAACTGAGCCATCTGCTCATGCACCATGGTGTGATAGGTGATGTTCTTCTCGAACGCCTTGCGCTGCTGCGCTGAAGGCAGCTCGCCGTAATAGAGCAGGTAGCAGGTTTCGATGAAGTCGCCCTGTTCCGCTAGCTGCTCGATCGGGTAGCCGCGATAGAGGAGGATGCCCTCATCTCCGTCAATATAGGTGATGGAAGACTGGCAGGCAGCTGTCGAGGTGAAGCCAGGATCGTAAGTAAAGGCTCCCGTCTCACCGTAAAGCTTAGTGATGTCCACCACATCGGGGCCGATGGAGCCTTCAAGCACCGGCAGCTCATGGGTCTTGCCGTCAAGCGTCAGGGTTGCGACTTTATTGGGCTCGGCCATGGATCACTCTCCTGAACGCTCAGCTTATTGCGGCGCAACAAAAAGGTCAATATTGCTGCACTAATTATTGGTAACCATAGCGCAATCTGGCTTGCGCCAAGCCTAGTTTTTGAGTTGGTCGGCGATGCGGCCTAGGCTCTCCTCAGGCCCCAGCACCTCCAGCACATCGAAGATGCCCGGTGATGTTGACGTTCCTGTGAGCGCCGCCCTGAGCGGCTGGGCGATCTTGCCCAGTTTGAGGCCTGCCGCTTCTGCATGGGCCTTGACGGCCGCTTCCAGCGCCGGGCCGGACCACTCAGCTGCCGCGGTGAGCACGTCATAGACACCCTTCAGTGCGGCCCTGCCTTCCTCATTGAGCAGTGCCTTGGCCTTGTCATCGAGCGTCAGCGGTCTCTTGGCAAAGAGATAGCGCGCGCTGTTCATCAGCTCGACAAGTGTCTTCGCCCGCTCCTTGAGGCCGGGGAGTGACAGCAGCAATTTGGTTTCAAGTTCCGGCGTCAGCGCCTCCAGCAAAGCCTCGCCGCCTTCCACATGAGGCAGGAATGACTTGAAGTGCAGAAGCAGTTCGCTGTCCGGCGTGTGGCGGATGTAATGGCCATTGAGGTTCTCCAGCTTGGCGAAATCGAAGCGTGCTGCCGACTTACCGATGCCGCCAAGCGTGAACCACTCGACCAATTGCTCGGTGGAAAAGATTTCATCATCACCATGGCTCCAGCCCAGCCGCGCCAGATAGTTACGTAAGGCCGCCGGCAGATAGCCCATGGCGCGGTAAGCCTCGACGCCCAGTGCGCCGTGACGCTTGGAGAGTTTTGCACCATCCGGCCCATGGATCAGCGGCACATGGGTCATGGAAGGAACATCCCAACCCATGGCCATATAGATCTGCATCTGCCGCGCCGCATTGGTGAGATGATCAACACCCCGGATGATATGTGTCACGCCCATGTCATGGTCATCGACGACGACCGACAGATTATAAGTGGGATTGCCGTCCGAACGGAGAATGATGAGATCGTCGAGATCCTTGTTTGGAATGACGACGCGCCCCTGCGCATGGTCCCGGATCACCGTCTCGCCATCCTGCGGCGCCTTGAAACGGATCACGGGCTTGACGCCTGCGGGCGCGGTTGAAGGATCGCGGTCGCGCCAGGTGCCGTCATAGCGGATGGGCCGCTTCTTAGCCTCCGCCTTCTTGCGCATCTCATCAAGTTCAGCGGGCGTGCAATAACAGTAATAAGCCTTGCCGCGCTTCAGCAATTCCTCCGCCACTTCGCGGTGCCGTGCGACCCGTGAATATTGAGAAACGGCCGCGCCATCCCACTCCAGCCCAAGCCATTTCAGGCCTTCGAGAATGGCCGCTACCGCTTCCTCGGTCGAACGTTCCCGGTCCGTGTCCTCGATGCGCAGCAGCATCTTGCCGTCCTGGTTCTTGGCGAAGGCCCAATTGAAGAGGGCGGTGCGCGCGCCCCCGATATGCAGGAAGCCGGTGGGCGAGGGAGCAAAGCGGGTGACGACAGGCGATGACATGAACGCCGGAGTCCTTGTAGCGTTGGGTTGGGGGAAGGCGGGTATGGCCGTATCGCTGGCGGATAGCACATGGGGGGAGCCGGTCAAAGGGGGCGGCCTCAAGCCCGCGCTTGCCCGCATCTGGGAGGTGGAGAAGGAGAGGCTTGCCATCTGGTCACCGCTCTTCCTCGTGACCGGGATTTGGACTTACTTCGCGTTTTCCCAGGAACCGCCGCTCACTATGGTGGTTCTTGCATTGCTGATCGCCGTCCTGATTTTCTGGCGCTTGCGCAGCAATAAGACGCTCATCATTCTTGCAATCGTGCTGGCGGGTTTCGGCCTTGCCAAGCTGCGCAGCGAGTGGAGCGGCACATTTCTCCTGCGCGCCTATGTTCCGGAAACGCGCCTAACCGGCTGGATCAGCGACATTGACCGCCGCGGGAAATCAAGCCGCATTCTCATTGTCGATGTCGAGACTGTGCAGGGATTGCCTCCGGACGAAATCCCGCATTCAGTTCGCTTGCGCGCCACAGTCAAACCCGAGCAGGAATTGCGCATCGGTGATCACATCACCCTGACGGCCAGCCTCTCGCCGCTTCCACGACCTGCGGCACCCGGCGCTTTTGACTATGGGCGGCAACTCTACTTCCTGGGCATCGGCGCCATCGGCCGCGCCAAAGGCAGCGTAACGGCAGAAGAAGGTGCCGTGCCGTGGGTCTACAAGCTGCGCGGCATCTTCCACGATCTCCGTAATGCCATTGGCGAAAGGGTGCATGCCGCCATCAAGGGACCCCTGGGAAGCTTCGCCGAGGCCCTCATTACCGGCGAGCGCGCCAGCATTCCCAGAAGCCTCAACACGAGCCTGCAGGCCTCGGGTCTTTTCCACATTCTTTCGATCTCCGGTTTACACATGTCGCTCGTAGCGGGCGGTGCTTTCTGGGCAATCCGCGCTGCCTTGGCTTTGGTTCCAAAACTGGCGCTGCAATACCCCATCAAGAAATGGGCGGCTGCAGGGGCCATGCTTGTCGGCTTGCTCTACATGCTGCTCGCCGATTCAGGCGCGGCGACAGAGCGCTCCTTCATCATGATTGCGGTTGTCTTCTTTGCCGTGCTGGTGGATCGCCCTGCAATCTCACTTCATAATCTGGCAGTGGCAGCGATCATCATCCTGCTGATGGAACCCGAACAGGCGCTATCCGCAAGTTTCCAGATGTCCTTCATGGCGGTGATGGGCCTTGCCGCCTTCTTTCCCGCATTTGAAGCATTCTCGGCACGCTTTGGTCCGCAATCAAGCCAGACTTTCGCTGGCCGATGGACGCGGCGCTTGGCAGTGCTGGCACTCGCATCGATTGCTACCTCGCTCATTGCCGGCACGCTGTCTTCAATTCCCGCAGCCCACCATTTTGGCAGGCTTGCGCCCTTTGCGGTTATCTCAAATGCCCTGGCCCTTCCCATTGTCGGTCTCGTTGTGATGCCCATGGCGATGCTGAGCGTCTTCCTCATGCCGCTGGGTCTTGAGGCCCTGCCACTCAAGGCTATGGAATTGGGGCTTGCCGGAGTGGTCACTATATCGGATTGGGTCACCTCTTGGCCCACTGCACAATCGCTTTGGCCGCTGCTTCCCGTCCATGCAGCAATTCTGCTCTCGTTTGCTGCTGTACTTGTCTGCCTGTCAGCCAGCCGTCTCAGATGGCTCGCCTTGCCATGCATGGCATTGGCGGCTTTGTTCGTTACACAACAGAAACCGTTTCTTCTCTTCGATGAACGCGGGGCCAATGCGGCACTTCTGACAGAAGTCGGTTACGTGCCTGCTATTGCCAAAGGAGCAAGCTTTTCCGTTGGCCGCTGGTTGCAGCAGGCAGGTGATGATGCAGCCGTGGCAGAAGCAGCGAAGCGTGAAGGGTGGTCTTGCAAGGGGGGCATCTGCAATGCGAATGTGAATAGCATAACTATTTCATTTCTTAAGCGCGCGGTGGAGCAGAACATGACCTGCCCGGTCGCCGACATTCTCTTGGCCGAATTTCCATTGCGGCGGCGCTGCAAAGGCAAGCGCGTTACCATCGACCGCTTCGACGTCTGGAGAAACGGTGCCCATGCCATCTACATCGAGAGCAACGCGATCCAGGTTACATCAGCGCGGGAACAACAGGGCGTAAGGCCATGGGTCTATGCGCCGCGCGCTCGCAACACCAATATCTTCAGCCGCAAACGGCCTTGAGCGCTTTCCACTGTTCCTCGCTCAGCACTTTCACAGGCACATGGTCCGCAGGCAGGGGCTGAATATCTTTGATGCGCTCCTCCGTTCCGGGGTGAGTGGAGAAGATATTGCCGATCTTCTCCAGCGTCGTTGGCTCGGTTGCAGAAGGTGTTTGCGTGGAACTGGAAGTGCCTTTTTCTTGCTTGAACACTCTTTCAAAGAAATGGCGGAGCCCCATGGGATCGATGGAAGCTGCCTGCATGGTGGCGCGCGCATATTCATCGGCCTCCCGTTCGGCATCACGCGAATAGCGGAAAATGGCGGCGAGCGCTGCGATATTGCCTGCCCATTCGCCGCTGCCGCCATTCGAAATGGCGCTGATCAGGATCTGTAATCCCGCCAGCCGTACCATCTGCGCTTCGGGGTGGAGATGCGCCACATGGCCGATCTCATGAGCGAGCACCCCCACCACCTCATCGGGCGTTTCCGCTTTTTGCAAAAGCTCCTTGGTGAAAACGATCCGGCCACCCGGCGCCGCAAAGGCGTTCATGATGGGAACGTCATAAACGCTGACAGAAATGGGCGGCAGGTTGGAATTCCCCTCGGCCAGCTTGGCGATCATGGCCGACCAAGCGCCTATTGCCGCCGGCGTTTCGCATTTTCTTGCTTTCTCGACTAGCGAGGAAATCACCTGTTCGCCCACACGGTTGCGCCAGCTGTCGGGCAGAAGGTGAGCAAGCTGCTGCGGCAGGAACGACATGGC
>JBIOWL010000262.1:0-2850 GCA_044868645.1 Aestuariivirga sp. | reverse complement strand
CCTGCGGACCAGATGGCCTACCAGCGCGCCACTGTCATTGATGCCCTCGCGCCGGGCGATGTCATCGACACCGATCTCCGGATTCAAGGCGCCGACGGCCACTATCGCTGGTATACATTACGTGCTGCCGCAATTCCCGGCGCCAGCAGCCTCACCGAACGCGCCGTGGGCACACTCACCGACATCACCGAGAAGAAGCAGATGGAAGGCCGTCTGATCAGCGAGGCCGTGCGCGATCCCGTGACGGGCCTGCCGAGCAGGGCCATCTTCAATGACAGGGTGGAGCGCGAGCTGGCCAAGACCATTGGGCTCCCCGTTCGCGTGCTGCTTGTCGGCCTTTCGCGCTTCAATGCCTTCAACGAGGGCTTGGGCCGTGACCTGGGCGATCGCATGTTGCTTGCCGCCGGCCAGCGCATCGCCGAATGCCTCCTGCCCGACGAGACACTGGCCCGGGTGTCCGGCAGCCAATTTGCCGTCATGTATGTCGAGGCGATCGGCAAGCGTGATGCTGAAACCCTTGCAAGCGAAATTCTCGGCCGCCTTGAAGAACCGCTCACTCTTTCAGGGCAGGAGGTCCACCTCAGCGGCTGCATCGGCATTTCCATGCCAAGCGCGCCGGGAGTGGCGTCCGCGACGTTGAACGACCAGGCGGCGCGCGCCCTCGCGGCGGCCCAGGCCAAGGGCCCGGCGGCGTTTCTCAGCTTCGATGAGACCATGGTCAACGAAAAGGCTGTTGAGATTGCCGCCGAGCTTGATCTGCGCCGTGCTCTCAGCCGCGGTGAAATCGAAGTTCACTACCAGCCGGTGTTCCATCTCTCCTCGCGCACCCTTGTCGGTTTCGAGGCCCTGGCGCGCTGGAACAATCGCCAGGGTGGTTACGTCCCGCCGGACGAGTTCATTGCCGTTGCCGAGCAGACCGGGTTGGTGGGCGAAATCAGTACCGTCGTCCTCTCCGAAGCGGCACGGCAGCTTGGCATCTGGCTGCGCACGCGCGCGCGCAACCGCAAGCTCTTCGTCGCCGTCAACATCTCGGGCGAGCAGATGTCCGATGCCGGCCTCTTCGATCGCATTTCCGCGACGATCGAGCGCGAGGCCCTGCCACCCGATTGCCTTGCTGTTGAAATCACCGAGTCGATTGCCATGCGTTTTCCCGAACGGGCGCGCCGGCTTATCGCCAGGCTGAGAGCAATTGGCGTATCGGTTTCCTGCGATGACTTTGGCACCGGCTTCTCCAACCTTGCCTCCCTGCGCGACTTGCACTTCGATACGCTGAAGATGGATCGCTCATTCATCGCCGAAGGCGGAATGACCGGCCGCGGCGGCACCATTCTCACCTCGGTGATCGGATTGGCGCATCAGTTGAACATGAAGGTGGTTGCTGAGGGTATAGAGAATGACGAACAGGCGCTGCTGCTCGAAACCATGGGAGTAGACTTAGGGCAGGGCTATTGGCTGGGTGAACCGGTTTCCGCCGCTGCAGTGCCCGGGCTTCTCGCTGTTCTGCCGATTGCGGAAGCAGCGCCCCCGCCCGTGCCCGAAGCCAAAGCACCGAGGCCAGGCAAGGCGCCGAGGGCGCCGAGACTTTCTGAGACGGTCGCGGAACTTGATGCGCTCGAGGTGACTGAAGCCATTCGCCAGATCGTTCATGCCGGAGAAATGGCAGCCGAGCCGCCCTTTGAAGTCACAGTGGAGCCGGAGCCCGTCCCGGCGGTCGCCCCAGCACCGGCCGATGCGCCTCCGCTGCAAGAGGCAAAGCGTAAGAAATCTTCCGGCGGCAAATCGAAGAAGAAAGCCAAGCCTCGTCTGAAAAAAGAGCAGGCAAGCGAGTGAGCAGGCTCAACTGAATACTCGCAGCAACCCCTAAATCTCCATGGGCGCACTTGATGCGCCCACCCAGCGCAAGGAAAGCCTGGGTCGGCGGGCCAAGCCACGCCGATGGAGATTGTTAGATTCTAAGCATGTCCTGCCGCAGCAGATAGTTTGGATGGGTCGACGCCGATCGTGCCCAATGCGCGGGTGTGTTTGGCGGCGAAATCGCCGGAAAAGACCAAGTCCTTGTCGAAGTCGCAATGCAGCCAGCCATTGTGCAGGATTTCGTTTTCAAGCTGACCCGGCGACCAGCCCGAATATCCGAGCGCCAGGAGGAAGCGCTTTGGCCCCTTCCCGCTGGAGAGGTGCTGCATGATGTCGAGCGTTGATGTCACCGAAATCTGTCCGGTGATCTGCAGTGTGTGTTCGCCCGCATAATCTGGCGAATGCAGTACGAAGCCGCGCTGCTGCTCCACCGGCCCTCCCATGTGGACAGGAACTTGCGACAGCTTCTCGGCGCGCTCAGGCGGCAGCGCGGTAAGATCGATCTGGTCGGCAAGATCCATGAAGCTCATGCCGCTGAGCGGTTTGTTGACGATAAGGCCCATGGCGCCTTCCGCCGAATGGGCGCAGAGCACGATGACGGAGGCCGAGAAAATGGGCTCCATCAGGCTCGGCATGGCAATCAGCATCTTGCCTTGCAGCGAAGTTTCCATGGCTTCAATGATAACACGCCAATCATGGCAACCAATCGGCTTCCTGTCGCCTGACAGGAAGGTGATTTTGCAGCGCACAGCCAATTCCGCTAACCACGGGTAATGGATCGAAGAAACTTTCTTGCGATGCTGGCCCAATTGCCATGTGCCGTAGGCGGCGCATGGGGCACGGAATTGCCCTGGCGTTCACGTTTTCTTGATGGCGGCTTTGACGGCGGCCACTATTGGAGCGGCCTTGCCGTCACAATGTCCAAGGGATGGAAAACCTATTGGCGGGTGCCCGGCGCGGGCGGCATTCCCCCGCAAATTGAGGCAACAGGCGTTA
>JBIOWL010000261.1:0-2457 GCA_044868645.1 Aestuariivirga sp. | reverse complement strand
AGCTATACCGATTGGCAGGCGGCCTATCAGAAATTCAAGGCCGCCTGAACCTCGTGCGGGAGCGGGCATGCGTGCCATCCGGCTCCAGCGGGGGCATGGGGAAGAATTTCGCCTTCTGCTGAAACTCGGCCAGATTGTCGTAGGGGTAGAGCGACCTGGTGGCAGGCTGCAGCTTCTCGACCGCTTCCGGATTGACGATGGCCTGAAAGGTCTTCTCGCCGAAGGCCACCTGGGCATCGACATCGAGAATCTGGTTGGCGCATTTGTGCGCCGCGTCGAGGTTCGGCGCGCCCTTGGCGAAACAATAGCTGTCGAGCCAGGCGAAGGTGCCTTCCTTCGGATAGGTGAACTCGATCTTCTTGCCTGCATCGCCGGCGAACTTCTTGAGGAACTCGCCGCCGCTGAAGGTGATGACCACTTCACTGCGCGCAAGCGCGTTCGCCAGTTCGCCCCAGCTCACGGCAAGCTGGCGCACCTGCTCCTTCTTAAGCTTGATCAGGAATTCGGTTGCCTGGTCGAGCTGTGCCGGCGTGAGCAAGGTGGGCACTTTGGCGTCGGTGGACAATATCGCGGCCAGCATCTGATTGCCGATCGGGTCGTCCATCATTCCGACCTTGCCCTTGTATTCGGGCTTGAAGATGTCCATCCAGGATTCCGGGGCCGTGGGGATGGCAGCCGGATCATAGGCCATTGGCCCCGAGCCCCAGGTAAATGGCACTGAATAGCGCTTGCCGTTCACGATCACGTTGGAATCGTTGCGGAAGACCTCCGGCACCTTGGCCAGGTTGGGGACTTTTGATTCATCGACCGGCTCGAGCAAATCGGCTGCCACCATGAAGGGGATGTAGCCCATATAGGGTGTTACGATGTCGATCTGGCCGGCACCGCCGGCGGAGAGGCGGCTGATGATCTCGTCGTTGTTGCCGATGGGCGTGAAGCTGATCTCGATCCCCTCGCGCTGCAGAAAATCGCCGACGCGCAGCCCGGCATCGTAGTCCTGCCAGCCGAAGATCGAGACGGCGCCCGCCGCTTTGGCTTGCCGAGACGCCACGCCGCCGAGCGCCAGCGCGCTCAATGCGGCAGCGCCTTTCATCACGCTGCGGCGCGACATGTACATCGTTCGCACGCGTATCAAGCCTGGATTGTGCATTTGAATCCTCCCGTCGTTCATTGTGGTTGCAATAGTAGTAGATCGCAGCAATTGCGTAAGTCAATTAACGCCTGAAATGTGCCAAGCGCCAGAGAATTTCGGAACTTCCATTCAGGTGTACTTGAGGAGGCCAAGCATGGAATGATAGGCTCATGCGCCAGGACCGACAGGTCGGCAGAAGGGAAGCGGCTTATCGGCCCCTTTTCGAGTACAGACAAATAACAAAAGCCTAGGGAGAATGAGAATGAGAATAAATTTCCTATGGAAGGACAAAAGCCGAGCAATCATGCTGGGTGCGATGGCAGGTGCGGCCGCCCTTTTGTCGCTCATGCCAATGGGGGCGGCTGCGGAGATCAAGACGATCGAAGCCGGCAAGCTCACGATCGGCATGAACGGTGACATGCCGATGACCCAGATCAAGGACGGGAAGCTGGGCGGAACCGACGGCGAAATCATGTCGTGGGTTGCTCAGCAGATCGGATTGGAACCGAAGCCCACGCAAATGGATTGGGCCGCTCTCATCGAGGCGACCAAACAGGGCAAGCTCGATGTGATGCACGGCGCCATGGGATGGCTCGAAGCGCGCACGAAGATCATGATCCTGAGCGAGCCGATCTACTATTTCGGCACGCTCCTGGCGCAGAAGGAAGAGAACAACTTCACCAGTTTCGCCGACATGAAGGGCCACAAGGTCGGCACGGTGACAGGCTTCACGCTGGTTCCCGAGCTCAAGACGGTTGAAGGCATCGGCGAGGTCAAGCTCTACGACACGTCGGACGGCGTGATGCAGGACCTTCTCGCCGGGCGGATCGACATGGCGATTCTCGATCCGCCGCTGGTGCAATACGCGATCTTTCAACATCCGGAATGGAAGATCAAGCAGGTGCCGCTCAAGCCGGAGCCCGACAAGTATCCGGTGATGTCGACGAAATACAACGTCATCTTCGGTATCAACAAGAACGAACCCGAACTCGCAGAAGCGATCAACGGAGCCATCAAGAAAGTCTGGGCAGACTGCCTGAATGTAAAGACGATGGCGAAATACGGGCTGGGAGACAAAGCGTGGTTCGTCCCGCCTGAAAACAATCCGCGTATCGGCGTCGACCGGCCGGAAGACTACAAAGCCCCCAACGCCGATCACTGCTTCTAAGGCGGGTCACCATCGGCAGCAGCCCGGGTTTGCCTGGGCTGTCGCCATGTTTGGCCGCCAAGGACTGGGGATGAACAAGCAAAAGGATGGCGGACCGCTCCTCAGAATAGCGGATCTCCACAAGAGCTTCGGCCCGCTCGAGGTCCTGACCGGGGTC
>JBIOWL010000260.1:0-3391 GCA_044868645.1 Aestuariivirga sp. | reverse complement strand
TGATGAATTCAAGCACGCGCTCGATGCCCGGCTGCACGAAACTCCACGGCCCCATGTTCTGCGGCTCTTCCTGGCACCAGATGAATTCTGCCTTCTTGAAGCGGGCAAGCTCCTGGGCCAGCGCCTTGTGGGGCCAGGGGTAGAGCTGCTCGACGCGCAAAAGATAGATATCATTGAGGCCGCGCTTTTCTCGCTCCTCATAGAGATCATAATAGACCTTGCCCGAGCAGAGGACGACGCGCCTGATCTTGTCGTCCTTTACCAGCTTGATCTTTTCACTCTTCAGGAACTGGGCGTCGTCCCAGAGGATGCGATGGAAGGTGGTGCTGCCATCCATCTCAGCAAGCATCGAGGTGGCGCGCTTGTGACGGAGCAATGACTTGGGGGTGAAGACGACGAGAGGCTTCCTGAAATCGCGCTTCATCTGCCGCCTGAGGGCATGGAAGTAGTTGGCGGGCGTGGTGCAGTTGACCACTTGGAGATTATCTTCGGCGCAAAGTTGCAGAAAGCGCTCGATGCGCGCCGAAGAATGTTCCGGTCCCTGGCCCTCATAGCCATGGGGCAGCAGCACCACGAGGCCCGACATGCGCAACCACTTGCGCTCGGCGGAAGAGAGGAACTGGTCGAAGATCACCTGCGCGCCATTGGCGAAGTCGCCGAATTGCGCTTCCCACAGCACAAGCGCGTTGGGCTCAGAGAGCGAATAGCCATATTCATAACCGAGCACGGCTTCTTCCGAGAGCATGGAGTTGATGACTTCGATCTTGGTCTCCTGCTCCTTCTTCAAATGATTGAGAGGCGTGTAGCGCTTCTCCGTCACCTGATCGACGAGCACGGCATGGCGCTGGGAGAATGTGCCGCGCTGCACGTCTTGCCCTGAGAGCCTGATCTTGATGCCTTCATCAAGCAGCGCAGCGAAGGCGAGCGCTTCACCCATGGCCCAGTCAATGCCGGCCTCGTCCTCGATCATCTTGGCTCTGGCATCGAGCACGCGCTGCAAAGTCTTGTGCAGAGTGAAGGTTTTAGGAACCTTGGTGAGGCGCGCGCCCAGTTCCTTGATACGCTTCACGTCAACGCCAGTTTTCCCGCGCCGCGCGTCGTCCTGCGCTTGCGCGGTGGTAAGGCCCGCCCAGCGGCCATCGAGCCAGTCGGCCTTGTTGGCCTTGTAGCCTTCAGCCACGCTAAAGGCGTCCTCCAATGTCTTGCGGTACTCCGCCTTCATGGCGGCGAATTCGTCGGCGGTGATGACGCCTTCGCCGATCAGGCGCTGTCCATAAATTTCGACGACACGCGGATGGCTGGCGATCCGCTTGTACATGAGCGGTTGGGTGAAGGCCGGTTCGTCCGTCTCGTTGTGGCCATAGCGGCGGTAGCAGAACATGTCGATGACGACTGGCTTCTTGAACTGCTGGCGGAACTCGGTGGCGATCTTGGCGGCAAAGACGGCCGCTTCCGGATCATCGCCATTGGCATGGAAAATGGGAGCCTCGATCATCTTCGCCAAATCTGATGGATAGGGCGAGGAACGCGACCAGAGGGGCGAAGTCGTAAAGCCGATCTGGTTGTTGACGATGAAATGGATTGAGCCGCCATTGCGGTGGCCCTTGAGGCCGGAAAGCCCCAGGCATTCCGCCACAACGCCCTGGCCTGCAAAAGCCGCATCACCATGGATCAGCAGCGGCAGCACGGAGGTCCTGGACCTGTCGCCGCGCTGATCCTGCTTGGCGCGTGCTTTTCCCAGCACCACGGGATCGACGATTTCAAGATGCGAGGGATTGGCGGTGAGGGAGAGATGAACCGTGTTGCCGTCAAAGCTGCGGTCCGATGAGGATCCCAGATGATATTTGACATCGCCTGAACCTTCCACCTCATCCGGCGTCGAAGAACCGCCCTGGAATTCATGGAAGATGGCGGAGAAGGGCTTGCCCATGACATTGGCGAGCACATTGAGGCGGCCGCGATGGGCCATGCCGACAATGATCTCGGCAACGCCGAGATTGCCGCCGCGCTTGATGATCTGCTCCAGCGCCGGGATCATGCTTTCCCCACCATCAAGGCCGAAGCGCTTGGTGCCGGTATACTTCACATTGAGGAACTGCTCGAAGTCTTCACCCGCGATGAGCTTTGCAAGGATCGCCTTCTTGCCTTCCGGCGTGAAGCGGATTTCCTTGCCCTGGCCCTCGATCCTCTGCTGGACCCAGGCCTTTTGCTCGGGGTCGGAGATATGCATGAACTCGACGCCCAGCGTGCCGCAATAGGTGCGCTTCACGATGTCGATGATCTGGCGGACGGTGGCTTTTTCGAGGCCCAGCACATTGTCGAGGAAGATGGGGCGATCGAGGTCGGCGGCGGTGAAGCCATAGGATTCCGGATCAAGCTCCGGGTGGTTTACGGGCTCTTTGAGCTTCAGGGGATCGAGATCGGCGGCAAGATGGCCGCGGATGCGGTAGGCGCGGATCATCATCAGGGCGCGCACCGAATCCATGGTGGCCTTGCGGATGTCATCGGCGCTTTGGGCAGGAGCGGCAGGTGTTATGGGGGCTGCTGGGGCGGGTGCCTTGGCGGGCTTTCCGGCCTTGGCTTCAAGCTTGGCGGCTATCGCCTTCTCAACTTCTGCCCAATTGCCGTCAAGGGCAGCGGTTTGCTCGTCAGAGGGCTTGGGCGGCCAGTCGGCACGGGCCCAGGAGGGGCCTTGGGGCTTTGCCTTGTCGCCAGCAAGAGCATCAAAATAATGCCGCCAGTGGGTTTCCACGGCGGCCGGATTTTCCAGATAACGGTTGTAGAGGTCTTCAACAAACTTGGCGTTGCCGCCATAGAGGAATGAGGTCTCCTCGAAGCTCGCGTTGAGCTCGGCCCTATTCATACTCGCAGTTCCTTCGGTTTCCCCGGATCCGGCTTAACTGCCAGCTTATCGGGTGGGCGCAATCGCCCGTCCTTGGTCATTCGATATTGGATATGTAGGTCTGGACACGTCACCCCGCCAGAGGGACTTCTTCTATATCGGGTAATTACGACTGAATTATTTGCGCTTCAACTTTTTCATGAGGGTTTCGCCCAAAAGTGCGGGAGAATCCGAGACGGCGATGCCGGCGCGCTTCATGGCATCGACCTTGGAGCCTGCATCACCCTTGCCGCCGGAGATGATTGCGCCAGCATGGCCCATGCGGCGGCCGGGCGGCGCCGTGCGGCCCGCGATAAAGCCTGCCATGGGCTTTTTCACCTTGGATTTGCGGATAAATTCGGCGGCTTCTTCTTCTGCCGTGCCGCCGATCTCGCCGATCATGATGATGGACTTCGTCTTGGGATCGGCGAGGAACATCTCCAGGACGTCGATGAATTCCGTGCCTTTCACCGGGTCGCCACCGATGCCGACGGCTGTTGTTTGCCCCAA
>JBIOWL010000259.1:0-4247 GCA_044868645.1 Aestuariivirga sp. | reverse complement strand
CGACAGGCCACCATCATATCTGTGACAACCAGGTGCAGCCGGGCTTTACCTGCTGGGGTTCCTTCGCGGAATATGTGGCGTTGGAATATGCCGACCTCAATCTCGTGCGGCTACCGGATGCAATGGAGTTTGCCACGGCGGCGGGGTTGGGCTGCCGTTTTGTCACGTCCTTCAGCGCCGTCATCGACAAGGGGCGCTGCATGCCCGGCGAATGGGTGGCGGTGCATGGCTGCGGCGGCGTGGGCTTGTCCGCTATTATGATTGCCTCTGCTATGGGAGCCAATGTGGTGGCGATCGATCTCACCGACGAGAAGCTGGCCTTTGCAAAGACTATGGGCGCTGCGGCGCTGGTCAATGGCTCAAAGATGAAAGTGGTCGATGCGATCCGCGAAATCACCGGCGGCGGGGCGCATCTTTCCATCGATGCGCTCGGCCATTCGTCGACGGCGATGAATTCGGTGCGTTGTCTTCGCAAGCGCGGGCGGCATGTGCAGGTGGGGCTGATGCTGGCCGAACATGCGCGTGCGCCCATGCCGATGGACAAGGTGATCGCCCATGAAATCGAGATCAAGGGCAGCCATGGCATGCAGGCGCACCGCTATCCCGCCATGTTCCGCATGATCGAGCGCGGGATTCTCAGCCCGCAGAAACTTGTCGGCCGTCACATCTCTCTGGATGAAGCCCCGGCGGCACTTATGGCCATGGACAAGTTTGAGGGCACGGGGATCACGATCATCAAACCTTAGCGGCGGGTTCATACCAACTTGGGATCGGTCTGAATTCGACTTTGGTGATCGTCGCCAGAATCTTGCCGAAAGCGCCGGCGCAAGGTTCGAGTTCAATCAGGTGATCGGGCTCTGAAATCCCTATTCCGAGCAAGGACGGGTGCCAGTTGATTTCCGGCGCTTCCCAAATTTGCACACCGCCGATGACATTCTGGCGGGACCAACCTTCGAGGCGAATATCTGCAATGTCCTTGAGATGAAAAGTGACACGCGCAAATTTCTCCTCTTTGTCTTCCAACCATGGCACGTCGATCACCAACTTGCAGGGAAGCTCACGAGCGAGCTGCAGCTCAACTACTTCCGCGTCACCAAAGTTTACCCGGCCATTGAACCATTGCAGAAGTTCCGGTCCACCTTCAATGCCAGCCAAGATTCGTTCTGTTTCCGTCATGCCACCATCAACCATGCGTTTCGCTAACAATCCGCAAAGATGCCAAAAAGCAATACGTCATTCCCGCGAAAGCGGGAATCCAACTTTGCACAAGACAAGTTGGATGCCCGCCTGCGCGGGCATGACGGTAGTGGGTAGTATCACACCCTGAAATCGAAGCTAGCGCGGGCCGGGGTTGTGCTTTCATCGACGGCAAGCTGCTGGCAGTTGGGCAGGCCTTCGGCGATGTCATCGGTATCGAAATTGAGTGTGTCGCCGGGGCGGGCGGGTACGATCAACTGCGTTGTGAGTTCGGGTTTGCCCGGCGCCCTGATCTTGAAATGGAAATGGCGCGCGCGGCCGGTATATTCGCCGGGATAGATGGTGGTGAAACGATATTCGCCCGACGCATTGGTTTTCACAAAGCCGCGCAGGGCCAGGTCCTCAGGCTTATAGCCGGTGGCGGGGCCGTTGCCATTGGGATGGTAGCTGCCGGATGAATCGGCATGCCAGATTTCCACCTCGGCATTGGCGATGGCTGTTGTGCCTGACGCGCCATCATAGACATGGCCCGAGACTTCCACGGCAACGCCCGAGAGGCCTTTCGCATTGAGATTGCCGTCCGGCAATTCGCCCATGCCGGAGACCCAGTAAGGCCCCTCCACCGCTTCGACGGTCAAACTGCAGGATTGTTTCTCCGCAGCGGTGAGTGTGAGGCGGGGTGGCCCACCGAATGGCCTTAACACCCCAGCCGCAGCGGCCAAAGCCGCCGCAACCGCAGCCGATGACAAAAGCAAAGCGCGCCGGGATAGAGTCATGTTGTCTCCTCAATCCGGTCAGACGGGTTTGGCAACCATGTTCCGTCGCCATCTAGCATTAAAGTTGTGTCACGGTTTGGGCATGGGCTATTCAAGTGTTTATGGCCGTCATCCGCCCCACCATGCCCCTGCCCTCCATCGGCTGGAAAGAACACGTCTCGTTTCCGCGGCTCAAGCTGGGGCCGATCGTCGCCAAGATCGACACCGGCGCGAGGACCGCAGCGCTTCATGCTGACAGCTTCGAGGTGGCAGGCCGGCGGGTGCGCTTCGTGATCGGGCATAAGCGCCTTGCTGCTCCCCTTGCGGGGTTTAAGCGTGTCAAAAGCTCAAATGGAATCAGTGAGTTGCGCCCAGTTATCCGGGTCACCTTGCAACTGGGAAACCGGCAGTTCAAGGCCGAGATAACACTCACCCAGCGCGCCGACATGGGGGTGCCGCTGCTTCTCGGCCGCAGCACAATTTCCGGCAAATATCTGGTTCATCCCTCGCGCAGCTTCCTCCTATCGCGCAAGGACAAACTCCATCCATGAAGATCGCCCTCCTCACCCGCAATCCCAGACTTTACTCACACCAGCGCCTGATGGAGGCCGCCAAGGCGCGCGGCCACGAGATCACGCCCATCGACTATCTGCGCTGCTACATGAACATCACCTCGCGGAAACCCGAGCTCCGCTACATGGGCGAGAAGCTCTCCGGTTTCGATGCGGTGATCCCGCGCATTGCCGCCACGCACACCTTCTATGGTCTTGCGGTGCTGCGGCAATTCGAGATGATGGGTGTCTATCCCTTGAATGAGTCCGTGGCGATCGGGCGAAGCCGCGACAAGTTGCGCTGCCTGCAACTATTGGCGCGCGATGGCGTGGGCCTTCCCGTCACGGCTTTCGCCAACTCCTACGACAAGTCGGATGACATTCTGCAGATGGTGGGCGGCGCGCCCGTCGTCATCAAGCTTCTGGAAGGAACGCAGGGAATCGGCGTCGTTCTGGGTGAGACCTACAAATCAGCGAAGTCGGTGCTGGAGGCTTTCGATGGCGCGGATGTGAACGTGCTGGTGCAGGAGTTCATCAAGGAATCGGAAGGCCATGACATTCGTGTCTTCGTGGTGGGGCGCAGGATTGTCGCCGCCATGGAACGGCAGGGACCTGCCGGAGACTTCCGCTCCAATCTGCATCGCGGCGGAAAGGCGACGGCGATTGCGCTTTCGCCCTTGGAAAAGACAACGGCACTCAAGGCGGTGAAAAGCATGGGCCTCAATGTGGCGGGCGTTGATATGCTGCGCTCGAAGCATGGCCCGGTGGTGATGGAGGTCAATTCCTCGCCGGGGCTGGAAGGCATCGAGGGCGCGAGCAACAAGGACGTGGCGACTGCCATCGTCAGTTTCCTTGAAAAGAATGCGCGGCCCGGCCGCACCCGCACAAGAGGCGAAGGTTAGGGGCGAAGGCTAGCGCATGAAGCCCTTTGAAATCGGCGAGAGCGTGGTGCCGCCCGGAGACCGGGCCACCATCAATCTGGAAGTCTCAACGCTGGCCAATGCCACGCGGATGAATTTGCCAGTGCATGTAGTGCATGGACAAGAGAAGGGCCCGGTGTTCTTTCTCTCGGGCGTCGTTCATGGCGATGAGATCCAGGGATTGGAGATCGTGCGCCGCGTGCTGGCCCATGATGCGCTGAACAAGATGGCCGGCACGTTGCTGGCCGTTCCCATCGTCAATGCCTTCGGCTTTCTCAACCATTCGCGCTACATGCCGGACAGGCGCGACCTCAACCGGTCCTTCCCCGGCTCGGACCAGGGCTCGCTTGCAAGCCTTTTGGCCGATCTCTTCTTCCGCGAGGTGGTTTGCCGCGCGCAATATGGCATCGATATCCACACGGCGGCGCTTCACCGCAGCAACCTGCCGCAGGTGCGGCTTGCGCCGGGCGATGGGGAGCTGATGCGGCTTGCCGAGGCCTTTGCCCCGCCGGTCATCCTAATCTCGAAACTGCGTGAAGGGTCGCTCCGTCAGTGCGCGGAGGAAAAAGGCATCAAGGTGCTGCTTTATGAAAGCGGCGAAGCCTTGCGCTTTGACGAGACGGCGATTGCGGCGGGTGTTGAAGGGATACTGCGCGTCATGAAGGCGGTGGGCATGCTTTCCGAAGCGCCGCCAGCCTCGCCCGATCACAAACCAGTGCAGAGCAATTCCAGCACCTGGGTGCGCGCGCCGGAAGGCGGCATTCTTCATTCGGTGCGGCAGGTGGGCGACAAGGTGGGCCTCCGGGAACCCATCGGCATCATCA
>JBIOWL010000258.1:0-6074 GCA_044868645.1 Aestuariivirga sp. | reverse complement strand
GAACATTGGTGTCGTAAGGCCCAAGGTTAGCTTCAGTGAGAACCCTTCGACTCCATGCAATGAAAACAGAATTTATTTTGCGGAGGGAAGGGGCCATTGGGCGCAATTGCCTTCAACGGGGGTAAAGCCTGCTGGTTCGGCTCTTGATGCAGCTGGCGCTGTTCGTGTGAGCCGGCCGCCGCGATGTGTGGAGAGCTGTTCCATCACCGCCGTCCCTTGCCCCGGCAGCCCGCCACGCCCCATGCGTCCATGGGGCGTGGACAGGCCGCGCGCCGGGCCAAGCGTCCTCGCTTTTCCGGATGATTTCGGCTCCATCCGGTGAGCACATATTCACGATGTCAATCAGCAGGGGGATCGCTCCCCAAAATTCCGTTCCCAATGTAGGATAGGTTTCATAGGATGTCAAGAACAAAATAGGAACTTTTTTCAGGGCTGATTTGGCCGGCTCTTGCCGAGGCTGTGAGAGGAAGGAGGGACCAATGGAAATGGCGGAGGGGGAGGGATTCGAACCCCCGGAGGGCTTGCACCCTCAACGGTTTTCAAGACCGCCGCAATCGACCACTCTGCCACCCCTCCGCAGGGCCGGATGCGCCGAAGCCGCCTCCCTTTAGCATGCAGACTCCCTGAGGCAAGCCCAGCGGCCGCAGCTAATTCGCGTAACTCGGGTCCTGCGAATCGAGGATCGTCTTCATCTCTGCGAAATGCGAATGGAACTGGTCCCTGTCGGCCTCCCATTCGCGCGCCGTTTTCTCGGCAACCTCCGGCGTCATCACATGAAGCGGTTTTCCCGTCTGGTAGGCCAGCACCAGATTGCGGCAGGCGCGCTCAAGGTAATAGGTGAGGTCAAAGGCTTCCGCCACGGTCGGCGCACACACCAGCACACCGTGGTTCCCCAGCATCATGATGGATTTATTGCCGAGCAGCGCCGAAAGCCTGTCGCCCTCGGCATCCGTGTTCGCCATGCCGCCATAGTTCATGTCGTAGGCGACGCGATTGTAGAAGCGCGCCGTGTTCTGGTCGATGGGCTTGATCTCCGGATCGGCAAGCGATGCGACAGCCGTGGCATAGGCCGGATGCAAATGCACAATGCAGCGGGCATGGGCAAGATTTGCATGAAGACGCCCATGCAGCGACCATGCCGTGAGGTCCGGTGCATCCGGCCTCTCCATCGTCGACTTGTCCCGCGCATCAAGCAGCAGAAGGTCCGAGGCCCGGATGCGCGAGAAATGTTTCCAGCGTGGGTTCATCAGGAACTGCTTGCCGTCTGGCGACACCGCAAGGCTGAAATGATTGGCAACGGCCTCGTGCCAATCGTAATGGACGGCGAGCCGGAAGGCGGCGGCAAGATCGACCCGGAGCCGCATTTCGGCCTCTCCCGTTTCCTCTGCCCGGTGTAGTTTCCTGACGTCTCCCATGTCCCGATACTCCAATTATTGATGTGAGTGCGTTACCTTAACAGCCGCGGTAACCATAGGCAATTTGCCTCGGAAAATGGCAGACCCGTAAGTTGCAAATGGGTGCGGGATATTGCAAAATTGCGGAAGTGATGGGCGAATTTGTAAATTGGCAAAGCAGGTGGGCGCTGCCTCTGCCGCGCATTGAGGTTCCCGTATTGCGGATATTCGGCAGCACTGCACGGCGTGCAGCACCACTCCTGGTTCTTCTTTTTCTTGCTGGATCGGCCTTGGCCCAGACAGCCGGCTTTGAGGGCCTGACCTTCATCAAGAAATTGAAGCTTGCGAGGGCGGGAGATGTGGAAGCCCAGCTCTCCGTCGCCATCGACTACGAACAGGGCTTGAACCAGGCGCGGAAGGACCCCGTTCAGGCCGCACGCTGGTTTCGTGAGGCAGCGCTTGCCGGAAATCTCGACGCCCAATTCCGCTTGTCCAGGCTGATCACCAAGGGCGCGCCCGGGCTGGCCAGTGACTTGCCGACTGCCATCAAGCTGCTGCAGGACGCAGCCAACAGGGGCTATCCCCAGGCTCAGAATGAATTGGGAATTCGTCTGCAGAAGGGTGACGGCATTGCAGCCGATCCGGCCGCCGCCGCTCAGATGTTCCAGAAGGCTGCCGCACAGGGCAACATTCAGGCGCAGGTGAATCTGGGCCTTCTTCAGATCAGAGGGCTTGGCGTGAAGCAGGACTTCGATGCCGCCTTCAAGCTGTTTGAAGACGCCTCCGCGACCGGAGATCCGTGGGCCCTGAACAATCTGGGCAGCATGTATGAAATGGGCTGGGGAACGCCCGCCGACAAGGCCAAGGCGCGCTCGCTCTATGAGCAGGCGGCGGCAAAAGGAAACACTCTGGCCCAGGAAAACCTCAAACGCCTGACCGCCGCCGCCTCCACGGCAATAACTCAACCGTGACCAGAGGCTGTAGGCTTAGCGCTTTTGCAACCCCAGAAGTTGTGTTAGCTTGCGGGCCAAATAACAAGGCAGGGGCCCAAAAATGGCGCAGGAAAAACCCCAGAACCTGCAGGATACGTTCCTCAATCATGTCAGAAAGACCAAGGTTCCCGTCACCGTTTTCCTTGTAAATGGCGTGAAATTGCAGGGCATTATCACCTGGTTTGACAATTTCTGCCTGCTTTTGCGCCGCGATGGTGTCTCGCAGCTGGTCTATAAGCACGCGATCTCCACCATCATGCCGGGTGGGCCCATAAGCCTGTTTGACGACGAGAGCGCCAGTAATTGAGTGTGATTGGCCGCAACGCGCAGCCCAGTAGCAAGCGTCGAAAGAAGCCCAAAGCCACCTTCCTGGACAAGACAGTAGAAGGGGAAGGCGATTCGGGCCGCGCCTACATCGTTCATGTCGAGCCCAAGGGCCAGCAACCCTCCAAGGGACGCACGGGCCAGGACAAGCTGGAAGAGGCGATAGGCCTCGCCCAGGCCATCGGCCTTGTCATCGCGGGGCAGGAGATTGTCCCGCTGCTTCATCCAACACCCGCGACGTTGATTGGCGCAGGCAAGGTCGAGGAAATTGCCGGGCGAGTGGCAGAAACCGAAGCCGGCATTGCCATCGTCAACGGCCAGCTGTCGCCCATTCAACAGCGGAATTTGGAAAGAGCCTGGAAAGCCAAGGTGCTCGACCGCACCGGCCTGATTCTTGAAATTTTCGGCGAGCGGGCGAGCACCAAGGAAGGCATTCTGCAAGTCGAACTCGCCCATCTGCAATATCAGAAGGGCAGGCTGGTCAGGTCCTGGACACACTTGGAGCGCCAGCGCGGCGGCTTTGGTTTCATGGGTGGTCCTGGTGAGCGTCAGATTGAAGCCGACAGGCGGCTGATTGAGGAACGCATCACCAGACTGCAGCGCGAGCTCGACGGCGTGGTCAAGACTCGTGGTCTTCACCGCAAGGGCCGGTCTCGCGTGCCTTTTCCGGTGGTATCGCTTGTCGGCTACACCAACGCCGGCAAGTCGACGCTGTTCAACAGGCTGACTGGAGCAGGGGTGCTTGCCAAGGATCTGCTTTTTGCAACCCTTGATCCAACCATCAGAACGATCAAACTTCCACAAGGGCGGAGGATCGCGCTGTCAGACACAGTGGGTTTCATCTCCGATCTTCCTACCAGTCTGATCGCCGCCTTCCGCGCGACCTTGGAGGAGGTTGTGTCCGCCGATGTCATTCTGCATGTGCGCGATGTGAGCCATCCGGAAACGGAGGCTCAGGCCGAAGATGTACTGAAAGTACTCGATCAGCTGGGTTTGACGGAAGGAAAGCGCAGCCACATTATCGATGTCTGGAACAAGGCTGACTTGCTGGAGCCGCTCGAATTTGCTTCGCGCGAAACAACTGCGGCCAGGCGCGACGACTGCGTCCTCATATCCGCTGTCAATGGCGAAGGCATAGACCGGCTGCTGCAACTGATCGAGAGCAAACTGTCGCAAGGTGAAACGCTTTATAGCGTGACATTGCAGGCAGCGGACGGCGAGGGTCTCGCCTGGTGCCATGACAGGGCTGAAGTCGTCGAGAGGAAAACAATGAAGGACGGCCGAATAAAATTAAAGCTTCGCATGACGGCAGACCGGGCAGGCCAGGCTGCGAACAGGTTCGGCCGGTCATTCAGGAAAATTGCCTCAACCTAGATTCCTTCGGACTTCGCCTTGTTCCAAAGACTGTCCATCTCTGCGAGATCGGATTGCGCGGGAGTCTTTCCGATGCGGGAAAGCTCTGACTCGATGAAAGCGAACCGCCGTTCGAATTTCCGGTTGACGCCGCGCAAAGCTTCTTCGGCATCAATGCCGTAGTGGCGCCCCAGATTCACCACGGCAAAGAGCAGGTCGCCAAACTCCTCGGCGCGCTTCTCGGGAGCGGCGTGTTGCAGCTCCTTGGCCTCCTCAACAATCTTGTCGAGAACGTTATCTGCACTCGGCCAATCAAATCCGACTCGCGCCGCCTTGGCCTGCAATTTGATGGCGCGCATCAGTGCGGGCAGGGCCTGTGCCACACCCGCCAATGTTGCTTGCTTCTCTCCCGGCTTTTTCTCTTCGGCCTTGTTCTTTTCCCAGAATCCCTTGGCAGCGCCGGCGGACCTGGCGCTTTCATCGCCAAACACATGAGGGTGCCGGCGTATCATCTTGCGGTTCACGCCCTCCAACACATCATCCAGTGTGAAGCTGCCTTCCTCTGCGGCCATCTGTGCGTGATAGACGGGCTGCAGGAGCAGGTCGCCCAATTCCTCGCAAAGCTCTTTCTTGGCGTCTCGTGCTATGGCGTCGGCAACCTCATAAGCCTCTTCAATTGTGTAAGGCGCGATGGTCGAAAAATCCTGCTCGAGATCCCACCGGCAGCCGGTGCCCGGCGTACGCAGCGCCGCCATGATCGTACGCAGCGTTTCAAGCGAGCGCATATCCATCGAAAGCACCCGCAGGGGATCGTGTTCAAAGGGGGACGGCTCGCCAGACTGTTCAGATGTTTTGCCCATCGCACATTCCAAATTTAATTCGCATAATATATATTATGGAATATTTATAGGTTGCCATTACGAGATGCTGGCTGCTGGTCAGAAAGCCTTATCCCGTCAATGGTTCTCAGGACTTGGTCGAAACAGCTGCTACCGCAGTGGCGCCTGCTTGGGCCATTCCTTCGGCTTGCAATCGGCGACGCGGTTGTAGTCCTTGTCCCACGTCACATACATGCAATCGAACCAGTATGGCGTCTTGGCCGCCCAATCGCTTTGCGGAAATTTCCGCTTCAACAACTGCTGCGCGTCCTTGGAATATGAACCGTGCCGGCCATGCCAGTTGCAGCCATAACGCGTCACCAGCACGGCCCGCCCAAGCGCCTCAGGCGCTGCTGCCGCTGCCCGGCCTGACTTCGCCAAGGCCACAGCAGCCCGGCTGAGCGAGCTTGGTGCTGAACGCGCCTTGGCCAGCTGGCCGGCTTCTTTCCAGCTCACCGCCTTGACCATGGGATGAGCCTTCAGCAACGCATCGCGGCTCTCGGCGGCACCATCCATTGCTCCGTCCTCAAGAAGTGGCTGGAGATCTTTCGCATGATACTCATTGGCGGCCAGCACACCGCTGGCGCTGTCATAGTCTTTGCGGATCGCAGCGAGATTGCGGTCGATCTCAAGCGGGCACCACCAGTTCTTGTCATTGTGATCATAGTAATCGATAGCCGAGAAATCCGCGCGGTCGGCTTCGATGGGGTCCGTCCAGTCGGGCGAATTTACCATGACGCCGAATCTCGGATTGCGCAGGATGGTTAACAGCCAGAGGTCTTTGCCCTTGAGGCTCGGATAATCCGCCTTCAGCTTGTCCATGCTCTGTTGGACCTGCGGATTCAGCGCCAGCATGGCATCGGTTGTTGATTTTGCAGGCAGGCCTGCGCGGGCATAGTCCCTGGTCCACGCGGCCCGTGCCAGCAGAGCCTTCTGCTGTGAAGTGAAGTTATCGGTTGCCGAAAGCTCGCGCAGCACTTTTGCAGGTAAGAGATTCAGAGTTGGAGAGGAAAGCTTGTTGCCCATCAACCCGACTGCCGTGAGCCAGTGTTCTTTATCCTCGGCAATCCATTCAAGAAAACCGGCAAGCTCTTCCTTCGCAACGCTCGCATCCGATGCGGTGAGAGTTTTCG
>JBIOWL010000257.1:0-3177 GCA_044868645.1 Aestuariivirga sp. | reverse complement strand
GTGATGCTTTCCTCAACCATGAAGACCATCTCAACGAACTCGATAGCAGAATTGGTGACGGAGATACGGGCACGACAATTGCCACAGCGGCAAAGTCACTGCGGAACTCCGTGCATCAGCTTCCTTTGGCGCAGACTGACAAGCTGTTTTCCGAAATCAGCAGCCGGTTGCTGCAATCGATGGGCGGATCAAGCGGTGTGTTGCTGGCGATCCTTTTTGCTTCCGCATCCGCCTCGTTGAGTGAGGGAAAATACTGGTCGACGGCCCTTCTCGACGGGTTGCAGAAGGTGAAAGAGTATGGCGGTGCGAAATTGGGTGACCGCACCATGATTGACGCTCTTGAACCGGCGCTGAAGGCTCTCTCATCGGGCAAGCCGCCCAGCGAAGCGGCTTACATAGCAAGGACAGCGGCAAACCAGACCGGGAAGCTCAGCAAGGCCCTGGCGGGCAGAGCATCCTATGTGCCGTCCGAAGTTCTTGACGGCGTCATCGATCCCGGCGCCGAGGCGGTCGCCATATTGTTTGCAGCGCTTGCACAAACAAACAATGACAGGCTTAAATCCATCGCTGTTGGCTAGAATACGGTAGGAGGGGGCGGTTTGCAGGTTGATCCGGCCAAACTGATTGATGCCATTGCAGGCTGCATGATCGACAATGTGCAGGAGTTGACCGAACTCGATGCCGCCATTGGCGATGCCGATCATGGCCTCAACATGCGCAAGGGTGGCGAGGCCCTGAGAGCCGAAATGGCGGCCTTCAAAGCCGCCAGCCTTCCACAGGCCCTGCAACTGGCAGGAAATATTCTTGCCACGACGGTCGGGGGTGCTGCTGGTCCACTTTATGGTTCCCTGCTGATAACGATCGGAAAATCAATTGGTCCTGCTCCTGATATCGGAGAAGTCGGCAAAGCCTTGGGCGCCGGGGTGGAGGCCATGGAAAGGCTGGGCAAGGTGGAGGCTGGCCAGAAAACTATGCTTGATGTCTGGAAACCCGTTTCCCAGCATGTTGCGCGGGAAGGCGCGACAGTTCAAAGTATCAGGGCATTGGCGCACGAGGCAGCCATAACCACCATTCCCATGGAGGCGCGGCGGGGCAGGGCCTCTTACCTTGGTGAAAGATCGAGAGGGCACATGGACCCTGGGGCAAGATCAAGCGAACTCCTGATATTGGCGGTGACCGATGCCTTGGAGTTCGAGTAATGACAGACCTCGTGGGAATCGTCATCGTTTCGCACTCGATCGATATCGCCAAAGGCATCAATGACATGGTGCGCCAGATCGCTGGCTCGGAGCTCAGGGTGGCCTTTTGCGGGGGAAGTTCGGACGGACGGCTTGGAACCAATGTGAAAAGCGTTCAGGATGCCATCGATGCAGCCTGGTCGCCTGCTGGCGTTGTCATTCTTGTCGATCTCGGAAGTGCTGAAATCAACAGTGAGCTGGCGATTGAGATGCTGCCTGCGGAACGGCGCGGGAGCGTCGTTGTCTGCAATGCCCCTATCGTTGAAGGAGCCGTGGTGGCCGCAAAGGCAGCGAAAGACGGATCGCGGCTTGCCGATGTCAAACGCGCTACGGAAGAGCTTTCTCCGCAATGACGAACCGGAAAACGAGAGCAGGCAAAATGGCGGAGACTTGATGTGCAGAACGTTGTGCCGCCGCATGAACAGGACAACAGCAGCGTTGTTGCAACCTACAAGAAGTTGCTGTCGGATATCGTGGACAGGCAGCCCTCCGGAACGCGGCAAAGACTGGCTGCCGCGCTTTCAAAGAACCGCAGTTTCATCAGCCAGATTTCAAGCCCCGCCTATTCGACACCAATTCCGGCCAATCATCTTGACGTGATCTTCGAGGTTTGCAGGTTTTCTGCGGCGGAACGAGCCGAGTTTCTCGAATTGTACCGCAAAGCCCATCCCAGCCGCCACTTGGCCGCCCAAAAGAGCAGCAAGGTCAAGGCCTACACTTTTTATCTTCCTGATCTCGGTGAGGAGGATTTGAACAGGGACATACATGCACTGGTGACGGACTTCGTCCGCCAAATCGTTGACCTTGCCAAGGCCGCCGGACGAAAGGGAAAGCGTTCATGAAGAAATTCATGAACGAACCTGGCAATCTCCTGATTGAAAGCCTCAATGGGTTCGCTGCTGCACATGCCGACATCATCTCATTTGATGCTTCAAAGCGATTTGTAAGGCGCAAGAGCCTGGCACCAGGAAAGGTTGCGTTGATTTCGGGCGGGGGCGCTGGCCATGAGCCCATGCATCTTGGTTTTGTCGGGCGGGGGATGCTTGATGCGGCTTGCATCGGAAGGATCTTCACGTCGCCAACGCCCGACCAGATTGTTGCGGCAGCGCAGGCCGTGGATGCGAGCAGCGGCCTTCTATTCATTGTCAAGAATTATGACGGCGACCGCATGAATTTCCAGATAGCCAGCGAAATGAGTGGCCTTGCCATCGACACGGTGTTTGTTTCGGACGAAGCCGTGCAATCCACTTCGGCGGAGAAGTCAGGCCGCCGTGGGCTTGCAGGTACGCTGGTTCTGGAGAAAATACTAGGGGCCGCTGCCGAGAGGAAACTTGGCCTCAAGACCCTTTTGGAACTTGCAGACCGGGTCGGTTCCGCAACGCGATCGATGGGCGTTGCGCTGACAAGCTGCACATTACCGGAAGTGGGAAGACCGACATTCGAGATCGGCGAAGGAGAGATGGAGTTGGGTGTCGGCATTCATGGCGAACCTGGGCGCAAGAGAGTTGCCATGATGAAAGCTGAGGAAATTGCCGAAGAGGCTGCGCGGGCGGTTGCGAGCGAATTGGCCTTCAAGGGAAATGCACTGGTTCTTGTCAATGGTTTTGGCGGTACGCCGCTCATCGAACTCTACTTAATGTACAATGCGTTCACAGCGGCATTGACAAGGCGCGGATTCAACCCGGTTCGCAGGCTCGTGGGGAATTTCGTGACTTCACTCGACATGGCTGGCTGCTCTTTGACTGTATCCGCTCTCGATGATGAACTGCTTGGCTTGTGGGACGACCCCGTGCACACTGCGGCATTGCGGTGGAATGCTTAACCACTCCGCCAGCCCGAGCACCGTTGCATGATGAAATCATGCCGTTTGGGCTCGTGCGAGATCAAGTTTCACTTCGAATGCGCTCCCAGTCCGCATTCTGTTGAGCAAAACAGGACG
>JBIOWL010000256.1:0-17663 GCA_044868645.1 Aestuariivirga sp. | reverse complement strand
TGCTGGCAAAGAAGGCGGGGACAGCGATTTTTTTGAGCATTGCGCCCGGCTACCCGGTTTCGCGCCATATGTACACTGCGCCGATGACAATGAGACAACCAAGACCCGCCACTGCCGCCGACAAAAGAAATGTCATGGCGCCCCAATCGTCAAAGGCAGCGCCAAAGGCCGTTATGAAAATCACGGCGGCAATCTGTTGCATGACATTGAAGAAGCTCTGCACCTCCGCAGCCTCTGCCCATGTGGTGTTGCGCTTGATGAAGGAAAGGCAGGCGACAAAGCCCAGCGCGTAACTGATGCCGTGTGAGGCCTGCAAGATTATGAGTGCGCCCAAGCCCGGCGACGACGCCATCAGCAGCCAGCGCAAAACTGCCGTGCCGCTTGAAATCCCAATGAAGGCGCGAAGATCAAGCCTGTGTTCGAATTTGCGGAAGGCGAAGAACATCAGCACCTCGGTGAAGGCGCCAATGGCGATCAGCCAGCTGATGGCCTTTTCATCGTAGCCCTCCTGCTTCAGGTGAAGCGACAGGTAGCTGTTGAGGGCAAGGATGGTGGCATAGGAAATGGACCAGCTTGCCAGGGGCCAGAACAAATGGGGCCGGAGCAAGATGCGATAGCCGGTGCGCGTTTGAGGAATTGCCGCTTCCTCGGTGGTCTTGAAGGTGGGAAGGATCAGTGAGGCGAACAGGCGGACCAGTGCAAAGCCCAGCGAGAGAACGATGAAAGCTATGGAGCCAAAGGATTCTGCTGCATAGCCCGTCATGAAGAGAGCCAATATATAACCGGTGGTGGCAAGTCCCCGCAGCGTTCCGATGTGGCCGCGCCCTTGGGATGTCAGATGCAGCGCGGCCGCATCTCCGATGGGCGCTGCAAGGGCGCCTGCAACGGTGGACCCGGTAAAACACAGAAGTATTGGCCAGAAGCTCTCCGCCCAAAACAGGCCGGCCGTGAAAAGCAGGAAGACCAGTGACAGGACCTCCAATGAACTTCGCCAGTCCCGCGCCTTATCCGCCAAGCGACCGACAAGGACGTTGGAGGCAAGAATGAGGAGGATGGGGACGGTCGTTACGACCGAAATTTCGAAACCACTGAGGCCATGGGATGCAAGCCAGATTCCTGCGTAGGCATGGGCGGCGCCTGCGGGAAGGAACTGTGTGACATAGTAGAAGGAAATGCGCGCTGAGGGACTCATCCAGCGTTCAGCCGAGATTTTCCGCGGCCAAAACTTGTTTGATGCTTTTCGAGGCCTTGTCGACGATTTCCGTGAGCTCCGTATCGGTGCAGTTGTAGGGTGGGGCGAGGATGACGATGTCGCCGTTGACACCGTCGACATTGCCGCCCACGGGATAGCAGATGAGGCCGTTCTGGAGTGCCTGCTGGCGGATTTTCATGAAGAGTTTCCGCCCGGCAGGAAACGGTGTTTTCTTCTCCCTGTCCGCCACCAGCTCTGCCGCAATGAAGTGGCCGCGGCCGCGAATATCTCCGATGGCGGCAACGCCGGAAAGCGCTTCAGCGAACATGGACTTGATACGTGCTTCGTTCGCCGCAACGCGGGCGAGCAGATTTTCCCTTGCAATGATGGTCTGCACGGCCACACCTGCGGCACAGCACGCCGTATGTCCCGTGAAGGTGTGGCCAGTCATCGGCGCGCCGTGAGCAGGTATGATGGCCTCACTCACTTTTGTGTTGTAGATCGCAGCACCCAGGGGCAAGTAACCTGCGGCCAGTCCCTTGGCGACCGACATAATGTCAGGTTCCACGCCATCATGTTCGAGCGCACGCCATGTGCCGCAGCGACCTACACCGCACATCACTTCATCAGCAATCATCAAGACGCCATGGCGGTTGCAGATCTCGCGCACGCGTTTGGCGTATCCAGGTGGTGCAGGTACGCAGCCACCAGCGGCACCGACAACTGGTTCGAAGATGAAGGCGGCGATGGTGTCAGCGCCGTGCTCGAGGATAGCCTCTTCTAGGTCCTTGGCGCAGGCTTCCCCAGCCGTTTCAGCGGTTGCGCCAGAAATGGGACGGTAGGTGTTCGCGGGCGAGATGCGGATGGCATCAATGAAGGAGCCTTCGAAAGCGGTGCGGCGTTCAAGGAATCCAGAGACGCCTAGCGCGCCCAGAGTGTTGCCATGCCACGAGCGTTCGCGGGCAATAAAACGGCGGCGCGATTTCCGGCCAATGGCAGTTTGATATTGCAGTGCAAGCTTGAGGCAGCTTTCGACAGACTCGGAGCCGCCGGTGACAAAAACCATGTGCTTCAACGTGCCGCCGCAGCGATTGGCGATGATCTCGGTCAGTTGTTCCAGCGCATCGGTGGTGAAATTATAGCGATAGCCGTGGGCGATGCGATCAAGCTGCTGCTTGATGGCATCGTTCACTTCTATGTTTGAGTGCCCAATGCAATAGACGGCGGGACCACCCGAGCCGTCGATGTATTTCTTGCCATCGATGTCGTAGAGATAAGAGCCCTTGGCCCAGGCAACCTTCGGCAACGCTCCCGTTGAGTGGATGTTGGGTGGCAGCGGATTTGCGGGGGTATTCATGCAGGTCTTGCTCTTGCGGAAAAATCTTTCACCATGCAGTCTTAGCGGCAAAGCAAGGCCCATCGCAATTCCATGATTACGCTCTACGATCCCGTGCAACGCACCCATGCGCCCGAAACATTCATCGTCGCGGGAAGGCCGCAACCGATCCCCGAAAAACCAGAACGCATCGACATGCTGATGGAAGGTGTAAAGGCGCTAGGCAGCGAGGTGCGCAAGCCCCGTTCCATAAACGACTATGTGATCGGCCTGGTCCATAGCCCGGACTACATTTCGTTCCTGGAAACACTGCGTGAGCGCTGGTCGCGGGTGCCGGGATCAAGCGATATACCGTTGCCCAATGTCTACGCCATTCAACGCGCCAGCCTGCCACCGGCCACCCGCCCCGACGCCGTTGTCGGCCAGGCTGGATTCTATCTGGGTGATGGAGCATGTCCCGTGACGGACACGACGCTTGCGGCGGCAAGGGCGAGCGCGGCCTGTGCGGCGGAAGCGGCGCGGTTGGTGTTGGCGGGAGAACGGTTCACCTATGCGCTTTGCCGTCCGCCGGGGCACCATGCGGCATCCGATCTTGCGGCAGGGTTCTGTTTTTTCAACAACAGCGCCATCGCGGCGGAGATTTTTACGCGATCCGGCAAGCGTGTGGCCATTCTCGATATCGACGTGCATCACGGCAATGGCACGGAAGCCATCTTCTATGACCGGGCTGATGTGCTGACCGTTTCCATTCACGCGCACCCCAAGCGGTTCTATCCGTTCTTCTGGGGCTATGAAGATGAGCGCGGGCGCGGAGCAGGGGAAGGCTTCAATCTCAACCTGCCGCGAGAGCGCGGGCTTGATATCAAGGGATACCTTCAAGCGCTTGATTTGGCATTCAAGGCGATCATTGATTTTGGCACCGATCATTTGGTGATCGCAGCGGGATTGGACATCTCCATCGACGATCCGTTCCAGGGCTTTGCCATCAGGACAGAAGACTTCACTACAATCGGCGCGGCCATTGCCGGATTGAAGTTGCCGATGGCGGTGATCCAGGAAGGCGGTTATCCCTCGCCTTCATTGGGACGGAACCTTGCCGCGCTTTTCGAAGGGTTTGAGCGATGAGCATCGGCATCAGGCCTATGCGACAGGGCGAGGAGGATGCCGTCGTCACCATGTTGCGGCAGCTTCCGAAGGATCTTGGACTGTCCGTGGTGCCAAAGATAACAGGGGAGAGCCTGCGGGATGCTGATGGACTGGCGCGGGTGACGGTTGCCGAAAATTCCGGTTTGCTGGTGGGCTGCTGCCTGTGGGTGATGACCTATTCATCATGGCGCGGCGCCAAAGGCATCTATATCAGCGACATCTATGTGATGGAGCACGCCCGTGACCACAAGGTAGGAGATAAGCTGCTGCGCCGCGTTGCCCGTGACGCGCAAGCGTTGGGCGCCGCATTCATCAAGCTTGAAGTTGACGTGACAAACAGCAAGGCTCGCGCTTTCTATGAACGGCGCGGTTTCAAGCACAAGGCCGATGATCAACTGCTGATCCTCGAGCCGGAAGAATTCACTGCATTTGCGAAGGGGAGAAACATATGAGCATCAAGACAGTCGGCCTGATTGGCATTGGCCTCATGGGCCATGGCATTGGCAAGAATGTACTGGAGAAGGGCTTTGCGCTGAATGTCATGGCGCACCGCAACAGGGAACCGGTGGAGGATTTGCTGAAGCGCGGTGCGAAAGAACAGAAGTCGCCTGCTGAAATCGCCGCCGCTTCCGACATGGTGATCATATGTGTCACAGGTACGCCGCAGGTTGAAGAAGCGATCTATGGTGAAAAGGGCATATTGGCGAGTGGCAAGAAGGGTTTGCTGGTGGCTGACTGCTCCACCGCGATCCCGGATTCGACCAAGAAGATCGCTGCCGATTGCGCGGCCAAGGGTATCGCCTTTGTGGATACGCCGATGACACGCACACCGAAAGAAGCGGCGGCAGGAAAGCTGGGATTGATGGTCGGTGGTGAAGCTGCCGTCATTGATCAGATCAGGCCGGTGTTGAACACCTTCGCCGATCTCATCGTGCATTGCGGCGATGTGGGCAGCGCACATCAGGTGAAACTCATCAACAATTTCCTGGCCCTCGGAAATGCGGCCATTGCCGCCGAGGCTATCACGGTTGCCTTGAAGGCGGGTATCAAGATCGAGGCGTTGCGCGACATTGTCATGGGAGGCGGCGCTGCTTCCGTGATGTTCGGGCGGTTGATCAATGTGCCATTGTCCGATGATGACAGCCAGGCGCGTTTCTCTATCCGCAATGCGCGGAAGGACCTGCGCTACTATACCAACATGACCGAGCAGTTGCCGGTGCCGTCGCCCATTGGCGAAACCATCCACCAATCCTTCGTGCTGGCTGAAACGCAGGGTTATGGTGACCGTTTTGTGCCGCGCATGATCGACATGATGATGCAGCTTGCAGGCGTGAAGAAGAAATAGCCCCGTTCACTTGACTTGCTAGCCTTGGCGTGAGACGGGGCGAGCGGCAGCGGGAGTTTGACATTGAGCATCGCATTCGTATTTCCGGGACAGGGGAGCCAGGCCGGCGGCATGGGCAAGGCGCTGGCCGAGCAATTTGCGGTAGCGCGCGCCGTATTCGAGGAAGTGGATGCCGCGCTTGGCCAGAAGTTGTCGGACCTGATTTGGAACGGGCCGGAAGCGGAACTCACTCTGACGGAAAATGCCCAACCAGCCCTGATGGCAGTCAGCATGGCGGTTGTGCGAATTCTCGAAACCGAACATGGCATTGCTGTTGGAGCAACCGCTTCCTATGTCGCCGGGCATTCGCTTGGGGAATATTCCGCGCTCGCTGCGGCCCGAACATTTTCGATCACCGATGCAGCGCGCCTGTTGCGCATTCGCGGCAGGGCCATGCAGGCAGCAACACCGGTTGGAACCGGGGCCATGGCGGCGCTTCTCGGCCTCGACTTTGCTGCTGCGGTGGGCGTGGCAGCGGAAGCGGCGCAAGGCGAAGTGTGTCAGGCAGCAAACGATAATTCCGATGGACAAGTTGTGGTGTCGGGGCACAAGACGGCAGTTGAGAGAGCATTGGAGATTGCCAAAGCCAAGGGCGCCAAGCGCGCTATTCTGCTTCCCGTCTCTGCGCCCTTCCATTGTACGTTGATGCGGCCTGCTGCAGATGCAATGGCCGAGGCTTTATCAAAGGCGGAGTTGAAAGTGCCGGTCGTTCCGGTCATTGTCAATGTGCTGGCGGCGCCAATCACCGATCCTGCCGACATCCGCAAGCGCCTTGTTGAACAAGTGACGGGTACAGTGCGCTGGCGCGAATCTGTTGCGGCAATGAGCGCGCTTGGTGTTTCGACATTTGTCGAGCTTGGCAGCGGCAAGGTGCTGACGGGACTTGCCAAAAAGAATGCGCCTGAGGCGAAGACCTTTGCCATTGGAACTCCTGAGGATGTTGCGGCGGCGGCATCTCAATTGAAGGGCTAGGACATGTTTTCTTTAGCAGGCAAGACGGCGCTGGTGACGGGTGCAACGGGAGGCATCGGCGCGGCAATCGCCAAAGTGCTGCACGGTGCAGGAGCGGCAGTCGCCATCTCCGGCACCCGCGCGCAAGTGCTTGAGGAGTTGAGCGCATCACTGGGTGGAGCGCGTATGCATGTGCTGCCGTGCAATCTTTCGAGCGCGGAGGAAGTTGAAAAGCTTGTTCCTGTTGCTGAAGCCGCCATGGGCGGTCTCGACATCCTAGTGAACAATGCCGGGATCACGCGTGATGGACTTGCCATGCGGATGAAGGACGAGGATTGGCAGGCAGTCCTCGACGTCAATCTTTCCTCTGCCTTCCGGCTGTCGCGGGCAGCGATGCGCGGCATGATGAAGAAGCGCTGGGGGCGGATCATTTCAATAACCTCTGTCGTGGGGGTGACCGGCAATCCGGGCCAGGCGAATTATGTGGCCTCCAAGGCAGGCATCATCGGCCTTTCGAAATCCCTCGCGCAGGAACTGGCGGCACGCAATGTCACGGTCAATTGCGTGGCGCCGGGTTTCATTGCGACAGCGATGACAGAAGTGCTCAATGACAAGCAGAGGGAGACCATTCTCAGTCGCATCCCTGCAGGGCGCATAGGAGGGCCTGATGACATTGCTGCAGCGGTGCTTTATCTTGCTTCGGAGGAGGCAGGGTATGTCACGGGACAAACGCTTCACGTCAACGGCGGCATGGCGATGATTTGAATGCATGTGCGAAGTTGCCAGCCCATTGAACAAATTGGAAAATATTCTCCCTTTTGACGCTCCCGCGATTTATGCTAGGAAGCGCGCCAGTCTGTTGGGGCGCGGGGCATGGGAGCTTCCGCTCCGGCATGACAATACCGAGAGTTTTTGAGGATACATACATGAGCGATATCGCTGAGCGCGTTAAGAAAATCGTCGTCGAGCATTTGAGCGTCGATGGCGACAAGGTGAAGCCGGAAGCGAGCTTCATCGATGATCTTGGCGCAGACAGCCTTGATACCGTCGAACTGGTTATGGCTTTTGAAGAAGAGTTCGGCATCGAAATCCCGGATGACGCCGCTGAGACCATCCAGACCGTCGGCGATGCCGTGAAATTCATTGAAAAGGCCCAAGCCTAAAGTCTGCGGGCCTGCACCATTGCAGGTTCCGCAATCATCAATACTTGCGGGGCAGGGGCATTCTCCTTCCCCGCTTTTTGTTGTTTCATCCTACACCATCATTTGAACTGAAGAGGCTAGCATGCGGCGCGTCGTAGTCACCGGTCTGGGCATGGTTTCCCCCCTCGGGGCGAATGTCGATACGACCTGGCAGAATATGCTAGCCGGAAAATCGGGTGCGGGCACGATCACACGCTTCGATGCCTCGGACCTTTCGACGCGCATTGCCTTCGAGGTAAAAGAAGGCGACGGCAGCAATGGCACGCTGAAGCGCGATGATTGGATCGATAGCAAGGACCAGCGCCGTTACGATGATTTCATCCAGTTTGCTGTGATTGCCGCCAAGCAGGCGCTGGCGGATTCCGGTTACGAAGCGAAGACCGAAGACGAGAAGTACCGCTCCGGCGTGCTCGTGGGTTCAGGCATCGGCGGCCTAACCGGCATTCAGGATACAACGCTCTTGATGAATGAAAAGGGGCCCCGGCGCATTTCGCCGTTCTTCATCCCGGGTTCGCTCATCAATCTGGCGTCCGGCCTCATCTCAATCCATACGGGCTTCAAGGGTCCGAACCATGCCGTCGTGACTGCTTGCGCCACGGGTACACATGCCATTGGCGATGCCGCACGGATCATCTCTTTCGGAGATGCAGACGTCATGGTGGCCGGCGGCGCTGAGTCAGCCATCTGCAGGATTGGCATTGCCGGCTTCATTGCCTGCAAGGCCTTGTCTTCCGCGTTCAATGATACGCCTGAGAAAGCCTCCCGCCCCTATGATAAGGATCGCGACGGTTTCGTCATGGGCGAAGGCGCAGGCATTCTCGTTTTGGAAGAGCTGGAACACGCCAAGGCGCGGGGCGCGAAGATCTATGGTGAAGTGATCGGATACGGCATGTCGGGAGATGCCTATCACATCACTGCACCTTCCGAAGACGGTGACGGCGCCTTCCGTTGCATGCAGGCGGCGCTGAAACGGGCGGGTGTTTCCGCGGGCGACGTCGATTACATCAATGCGCACGGGACTTCGACGCCGCTCGGCGATGAGATTGAGCTCAGGGCGGTGGAGCGCATTGTCGGCAACAATGCAGCGAAGCTTGCCATGTCTTCCACGAAGTCTGCCACCGGTCACCTGCTCGGCGCGGCGGGCGCGGTCGAGGCCATCTTCTCGATCCTCGCCATGCGCGACAATATCTGCCCGCCGACCCTCAATCTCGACAATCCTTCAGTCGAGACGGCCATCGATCTCGTTCCCAAGGTTGCCAAACCAAAAGAGATCAACATAGTTCTGTCCAATTCATTTGGTTTTGGAGGCACCAACGCCTCATTGATTTTCCGCCGCCTTGCGGCCTAGACTGGACGCGTATTCGAGGCGCCGGAGGAGGGGCCCGGCTTGAGCAACGAGCGTGACATCGAGCGCATACCTAACGCCGTAAAAGCGAAGAAGAGACGGTCCGCTTTTGCGCGCGTCCTTGCTTCTCTGGTCGGTTGGGGACTCATTTTCGGCATTGCCATTGCTGCCGTGCTCGTTTGGGGCTGGATCGCTTTCACGGCTGAGGGCCCGCTCACTGAGGCTAAAACCATCATATTGCCGGATGGCGCGAGCCGTTCACAGATCGCGAGTTCACTTGAGCAGGAAGGCATTATTTCTGACTCGCGTGTTCTCAATGGTGCCGCCATCCTGTGGAGTTTCAGAGGAAAGTCTCTCAAGTCTGGCGAATACGAGTTTCAAGCCGGCGCGAGCATGGCGAATGTTCTGGAGAACATTTCCGCAGGTCGGGTCGTTGCTCACAAGCTTACCATTCCTGAAGGCTGGACAAGCCAGATGGCTCTGGCCAGAATCAACAGCAATGAGGTTTTGACGGGCGAACCAATTCAAGCAACGGATGTTCCGGAGGGTGCACTCGTCGCCGACACGGCTGTTTTCGGGCGGGGCACGAACAGGGCCGAGTTGGTCAGGAGCATGATGGCGGCCCAAGAGAAAATTGTTGATGAGATGTGGGCGAAGAGAGCCCCTGATTCGCCCATCAAGAGCAAGGAAGAGCTCGTTACGCTTGCATCAATTGTGGAAAAAGAGACGGGCATCCCGGAGGAACGGCCAAGAGTTGCCGCGGTTTTCCTGAATAGGCTGAGGGAGGGCATGCGGCTGCAGTCCGACCCAACGATCATATACGGAATGGTGGGTGGGCAAGGCAAACTCCAGCGGCCGTTGCTTCGCGAGGACATCGACAAGGTGACGCCATACAACACCTATCAGATTGACGGCTTGCCGCCGGGACCGATTGCCATTCCGGGCCGTGCCGCGTTGGAAGCAGTTGTCGCGCCGATGGCGACGGACGATCTCTATTTTGTGGCGGATGGCACCGGCGGTCATGCCTTCGCCAAGACACTGGATGAACACAATGCCAATGTCGCGAAGTGGCGTACGCAGCAGACGGCCGGCACGGCCGTGCCCGGGGCTGCCATTGCTGCCTCAGGTCAGGAGCAGACGGCGGCCCAAAATACCGTTGTGCAACCCGAGCTTCCGACACCTCAGACAACGGCTTCAGCCGCTCTGCCCGCAGCGCCGGCCATAGGAACGGAAGAAGCAGCTATTGCGGAGGCGGCCCAGACTCAGCAATCCGCCCAGACCGTGCCTGCTCCTGTTGGCGAAGAGCCCGATGCTCAGGTTGCCGGACAACCCAAGCCGGTGATTCCGCCGCGGCCTGTCGAGAAGAAGCAGAAGGCGGGAGTTGCCGTGGCTACCTCGTCAGCTTCTGGCGCCAGCCAGACGGTGGAGTTTGTTCCCGGGACTGTCGTTGTGATTGACGGCCGCAAAATACCTATCCCGCTGATCAAGCAAAAGAAGCTCTAGAAAGCTGGTGCGGGACGGGGCTTTGACATCCACACTCAGCAGCATGACAGGGTTTGCCCGGGCCAGCGGGGTATTCAATGGCATAGCATGGTCCTGGGAGGCGAAATCCGTCAATGGCAAGGGCCTTGATGTGCGCCTGCGCCTGCCGCCCAATTTCGAGCGGCTCGAACAGCCGGCGAGGGCACTCGCCAGCGCCAAGTTCAAGCGCGGCAATCTGCAGATCGGCTTGCAGGTGCAGGAACAGCGGCGTGAAGGCACGGTGCTGGTCAATGACGAGCTCCTTGATAAGCTCGCGGCTATCGCGGAGAAACACCGTGAAAGCGTGGGGGGTCCACCGGTGGATGTGGCGCAACTGCTCAACATCAGGGGTGTTGTCGAAGTCGTCGATGCGCTGCCTGATGAAACCACACTGGCGGCGCAGGACGCGGAGCTTCTGCTCGGCCTTGAGGAAGCACTGGCCGAATTAGCGAATGCACGCCGCAATGAAGGCGGGCGTCTCGCCTTGGTGTTGGCCGAACAGATCGCCCGCATCGAGACACTGACGCAGCAAGCGCGCGACAATCCGGCGAGACGGCCCGAGGCCATGCGGACGAGGCTTTCCGAACAGGTGCAGCGGCTGTTTGATTCGTCGGCGTCGTTCGATCAACAGCGCCTGTATCAGGAAGCCATGCTGCTTGCGACAAAGTCGGACATACAAGAGGAGCTGGATCGTTTACTCTCACATGTCGCGGCGGCCAGAAAACTTCTTCAATCGCCGGAAGCCGTAGGCCGGAAACTCGATTTTCTGGTGCAGGAGCTTAACCGTGAGGCGAACACCTTGTGTTCCAAATCGGCGGATATTTCGCTGACCGAGACCGGTCTCGAACTCAAGTTGGTGATCGATAACCTGCGGGAACAGTCCCTGAATATAGAGTGACCTGCCCATGACCACCACTCCTCAAGCTTCATCGTTCTCCGGCATCGCGCGCCGTGGGCTGTTGTTCGTCATGTCGTCTCCTTCGGGTGCCGGGAAAACCACGCTCTCCCGCAAGCTACTGGCGTCGGACAAATTCATTTCCATGTCGGTGTCGGTGACGACGCGCAAACCAAGGCCGGGTGAAGTTGACGGCAAGGACTATCATTTCATCAGCAAAGACGCCTTCGAGAAGATGGTTGCAACCAATGAGCTCCTCGAATGGGCCAATGTGTTCGGCAATCTTTACGGCACGCCACGCAAGCCGGTTGAGACTGCGCTTGCGGCGGGGCGTGATATGCTGTTCGACATCGACTGGCAGGGCACCCAGCAGCTGGCGCAAGCCATGAAAGACGATCTTGTGCGGCTCTTCATCTTGCCGCCTGCGCCCGATGTGCTGCGCGAGCGACTGATCAAGCGGGCCCAGGACTCTTCGGCGATTATCGCCAAGCGCATGGCGGAAGCGGCCCATGAGATCAGCCATTGGCCCGAGTACGACTATGTGGTGGTCAATGATGATCTTGAGAGGGCGCATCAGCAAGTGCTTGCCATCCTGACTGCGGAACGGCTGAAACGCCGGCGGCAACTGGGCCTTGCTGAGTTTGTGAGAAATCTGACGACGGAATTGTAGACGCGCTCAACCTTGCGTATGGGCTTCTTCAAGTCGTAACGCCAATTGGCCAAATGCCTCTACCGGCAGTTCCTCGGCGCGTTTCGTGCCGTTGTAACCCAGATGCCCGAGGATCGTTTCCGGATCTGCAAAAAGCCCCTTGAGGCTTGATCTCAGCATCTTTCGCCTCTGGCCGAATGCGGCGGCCGTTACCTTTTCCAGTGACGCCAGCCGGCAACCGACCAGAGCCTGGGGGCGTGGGACGAGTTGCACAATGCTGGAAGTGATCTTGGGCGGTGGCGTAAAGGCCGCACGGTTGACGTCAAAAAGCTTGGCAGTGCTGCAGCGCCATTGGCACAGCACCGAAAGGCGACCATAGGCATCCTCGCCGGGCTTGGCGACAATGCGCTGGGCCACTTCCTTCTGGAACATCAGGGTGAGCGAAGCATAGGGCGGCGGCCAGGGCTCCATAGAGAGCCATTGCACCAGCAGCGCCGTACCAATGTTGTATGGCAAGTTGGCAATGATTTTTGACGGCTGATGCAGGATTTGTTGCCAGTCCTGTTGGAGCGCATCTTCTCGAATGATCGTGAGGCGCCCCGGATAGTGGTTTGCGATTTCTACAAGAGCGGGAACAGCTCTCTCGTCCGCTTCGATGACAGTGAGGTGTGTCGCGCCTTCAACCAACAAGGCACGGGTGAGGCCGCCAGGTCCCGGACCCACTTCAACAACGTGAAAATCGTCCAGTGGTGCCGCAGCTCTTGCAATGCGGCGGGTGAGATTGAGATTACAGAGAAAGTTCTGTCCAAGCGATTTCCGCGCGGAAAGGCCATGACGCTCGATCACCTCACGCAATGGAGGCAGTCCGTCGAAAGCAAGCTCCCGAGCGTCAGCCACCGGCCGCTCTTTGCGCCATAGCAGCAGCAAGCCTGATGGCGGCGATCAGGCTGTCGGCCCTTGCCCTGCCCATGCCGGCGAGAGCGAGTGCCGTGCCATGGTCAGGCGAGGTGCGGATGAAGGGCAGGCCCAAGGTGACGTTGACGCCGCCGTGAAAGTCCAGCGCCTTCACCGGGATCAGTGCCTGGTCGTGGTACATGCACAATACAGCGTCATAGGTCTCGCGCATCTCCGGCGTGAATGCGCTATCGGCGGGCAAGGGCCCAACAACCTGAATGCCTTCCGCGCGCAGCATAGCGATGGCGGGGACAATCACCTCCAGCTCTTCGCGGCCCATGCTGCCGTTTTCTCCTGCATGGGGATTGAGACCCGTCATTGCCAGGCGCGGAGCGATCACGCCAAATTTGCTCTCAAGTTCTCTTGCGACGATGCGCGACTGCCGGATGATTGCGTCTTGCGTGAGGTGGATTGGCACATCCTTGAGGGAAATATGGACGGTGACCGGCACAGTCCGCAGCCCGCCACCGACAAGCATCATTACTTCGTGCGTGTCATGGCCATGTTCGCGCGCGATAGCCGCCAAATAATCCGTGTGCCCCTGATGGCTGAAGCCTGCGGCATAGAGGGATTCTTTCTGGATTGGATTTGTGACCAAGGCACCTCCAGAACCAGCCAGGCAATTTTCCGCGGCCTCACGGATTAATGATATGACCCATTCAGCATTCTTAGCTGTTGTTGTTCCGGCTTGCGCAGGCTGCGGCAAAGGGCGATGGAGAATCGGCAGGCAGTCGGCAAAATGCTGCCCGCTTTCTTCAATTCGTTCGATGGGCAGCAGTTTTGCATTTAAGCCAAGTGTAGCGGCCAGCGATCGCAGGTGATCGACATCAGCGAGCAATGCGAAGGAACACGAACTGTCGCCCCGAAGTTCCTGCCAGGCCTTTACAGATATTTCAGGGCCGATGCCGCCGGGTTCACCTACTGTCAGGATGATAGGTGGCTGTTGCTTCACTGGTTAAGGCTGGGATCGCGGAATTCGATCAACATGGCTTTGCGCCATTTGCCGCGGAATTTTTCCTGAACCGCGGCAAACCTCTCCTGCTCGAGGATTCCCCGTACCTGGTCTTCATTAGGATACTTTATGTCGTCTGGCCGCTTGACTTTAGGTGGCACAACATTGCGTGTGCCGCAGAAGGCGAGCGCCTGGAGGCTCTTATCCCCACGTATCGGACCTATCGCATTTCCTGGTTTGGCGGAATCGAGCGCCTCCTTGAGTTGCGGCGGTATTTTTGAACCGTCAGCCTCTATCGTCTTTCCAACCTTGACATTGAATATGCCAGAGGCGGCTTCGCTGGCTGACTTGCAACCCGCGAAGCGCTTTATGAACTGATTGACCACTATGGCCCGGGACTGAACAATCTGGGGCGTGATCTGCCCGCCGACGGCATCCAGGGGAAAGCCGATCTCCATCAGTTGATAGACGGTCACTGGCTTGCGGCGCGGGTCGGCTTCAATCTTGGCAATCTGCCGATTGATGTTGGCGTCTATCTCCGCCTTGATCTCCACCGTCCGCTTCTTGACATCGGCATCGTTGACGGTGAGTCCTTTTTCACCACTGGCGCGCACAAGGCGATGGAAGGCAAATTGCGCTGAAATATATTGGCGCATCGCCGCGATGGAAACGCCCTGGCCCTTCAACTTGGATTTCAGGCCGTTGGTGTCCGTTTTCAGGCTCTTGGCGATGCCTTCCATTCGTTTGTTGATTTCGTCCTCGCTAGCCGCCAGGTTCCGGCGCTTGGCTTCCTCGATCTCGGCGATATCGTCGATCAATTCATCAAGCGCCTTCTTTTTCAGGTCGCCGCTTGCAGGCTTGCCACCCACCAGCTTCCATAGGGAAATGCGCTGCCGCACATCGAAGGTCGTGACCGGCAAGTCATTGATCGTAACAAGCACTTGCGCGGTTTCGGCTTGCGATGGGGCCGCAAAATGCATTTGGGATGCAGCCGCCAGGAACAAGGCAAGCACCAACGAGCCCAGGCGCAGCCGTAAACGTTGCTCAAGCATGGAGATCAGAAACCCGTGCCGAATGATGTTCCGCCAAGGGTGGCGAAATCGATTGACATCGTGATCCGATGATCCGTCTCGCCGGTGTCCTCGGTATCGCTTCCCGTATATGCGAGCTTGAAGTTCATGCACTGACAGTCGAATTCCAGTCCGGCGGTTGTTGAGGCAAAGTTAGCCCGTTCGAGATCATAGCGCGCGCCGCCGAACACGAACCAGCCGTCGCCCATGCCGATGCGCGCGTCTCCTTCAAGCCAGTGCTCACGGGTCAAGCGGCCATAGGCCGGTTCCGCGGCAATGTCCAGATAGCCAGCATTGAAAGCAAACCTGTCAAAAGTTAGGCCAGCAAGCAGCTCATGCCGGTTAATGGCTGACAGGTCTTCTTCCATGCGCATCTGATAGGAAACGCCAAAATTGTTCCATGGTTGCAACAGGATCGCCCCTACGAGATCGGAACTTGAACCTTCAAGGCCGGATCCATCGACAAAACTGTTATCGCCGGCGATGTGGAAGGACTCACCCAGGCTTGCCTTCACGATGCCGCCATTGTTGCCCAGGAAAGAATAAGTCACCCCGAGGTTGGCTCGGACCCCGCTTTCAAAACGGTCGTAGCCTGTGAAGCGGTCGGCCAGGAAAAGGCTTGAGCTGTCGAAGTTAAGAGTAATCGAGTCTTCATTGCCAACCTTGCCGAGGTCGCCCTCGTCGCCTGCCGCAATAAACTGGAAGACAGGCGAGAAAATGCCTTGTCCGAACTCGTGATTTCCGATGAAGGGCATGCGAGCATCAACACCAGCCGATGGCAAGACCCGCATTTCAGTTTCGCTGTCATTTTGGCCGCCTGGTACTGCCGGATCAGGCACATTATTCGATATGTATATGTCGTTGCGCAGGCTCGCAAAAGGCGTGATGACCGTTCCGAGATCACCGATGTATTCCGACTTCCAACTCAGTTCGCCGCTGGCGCGAGTCTGGCTTGTGCCATGGTTGACGTCGGTGAAGGGGGTGGATGCTTCTTCGCGGAGGATCGAATAGGTACGCCAGTTGAAGCGGAGGTCGCCGCCCATCACGGGTTCGCTGAAGTAATGCTCGCCCATGGCGTAGGGCAGTGCAGTTGGAAGGCTCCCCTCATCGACGTCGCTGTTCAATGCAATGAAATTAAGCGCCTGAGCAGAGACGTAATTCCTGTCCCACAGACCTCTGACGTAGACTTCGTTCTGGGCAATGCGCCTGCCATCGTAGTTGTAATCGTCAAGAAACCGCTCGTCACTTACAAGGGTGCCGTCCCAGCCCCATGACCAATCTTCATTGATGGCGAAATCACCCCTGCTCTTCAGGGCGCCGCGCCACCTGTCCCCCGTAACTGTGGAGTCCGGAGACAGCTCATAAACTCCGTAGGCCCGTATGTTGTACTGGCCAGAGTACGTTCTCTGGCGCCACTCCACATCGCCGACCAGTCCTTGTTCGGTCGTCAGCATGGGCCGGAAGGTCAGGTCTCTATCCGGAGCCAATGCCCAGAAATAGGGGACAGTAATCCCATATCCATATTCGGATTCATGACTGAATGACGGTATTAGCCATCCGGAGCGGCGCTTCACCGTCGGGTCGGCGTGCTCAAGATAGGGCAGTGCGGCCACGGTGACACCGCCAACTTTCAATCGTGGATTCTTGTGATAGAGAGTTTTGGTATTCTGGTCGTGAATGGTTTCGTCGGCGACGAGTTCCCACAAGGGTTCGCCGTAACGCGTGGTACAGCCGTCGCAGGCCGTATAACTTGATTTCTCAAACACAGTGATTTTGCCGACCTTGCGCACAGCGTATTCGGCGGTGATGGTGACATTATTCGTCAACAGGGCTTTCAAGTGACGGGCAAAGCCTTCCTTGAACTTGTTCTTTAATTCAAGTTGCTGTGCCAGCATCACATTGCCGTTGGGTTCACGCAACTGCACCGAACCATTGGCGGTGAAGACGCCGGTCTTCTGATTGTAGGTCACCTTCGTCGCATTGAGAATGTAAGGCCCATAAGTGAGGACGACCCTGCCTGTCGCCACGGCCAACTCCGTCTCGGCATCGTAGGTCACTTTGTTGGCGGAAAAATCTGCCGGGGTACCGGGAGCAGGTTCTTCGGTCACCGGCTTGATGAAGGGTTTTTCTTCGATGGCCAAAGCGGGTGCTGCGCACAGCATTAGAGCAACAATGCTTATGCCTCCGGCCAAAAACTTCCGGATGCACCCGCGCCGTCGTGCCCTTTGCTCCCAGCCTGCCAATGCCAATGTTTTTGCCTTTTTCCGGCCGCTCACGAACTGTTTCGGATTATTAACGGGATTTTTCTGCTTCGGGAAGGCCCGATCTTCCATCTGGAGTAGTATTTTCTTTTCTTGCGGTCAAAAAATGGCCGGGAATCAAGAGGCTGCCCGAATCGGTAACGGGCCGTGGATGTTGCAACGGGTAGGGACTCATGCTTTTTGCAGATCTAGGTCCCGCACAAAAACAGGTTCTATCCCATGAAAGTTAATTTCACCCGCTCCGGCACCATTGCCAAGGGTGCGGTAGTCGTTCTCCTTGCCGAAGGCGGCACATTGCCGGCGTCTGTTGCTGCATTGGACAAGAAGGCGCAAGGCCTCGTCAGCCGTGCCATGAAGAGCAGTGAATTCAAAGGCAACAAGGACCAGTCATTGAGTCTGGTTTCGCCGGTGCCGGGAGTGGATCTCGTGCTCTTGTGCGGGATAGGCAAGCCAGCTGAGATCACCGCGCGGGAGGTGGAACTTCTGGGTGGCGCCATCGCCGGATTGCTGCAGGCGGGCAAAGCGAAGTCAGCCACGGTCACGGCCTTTCCCGCGGGTCACAAGCTGGAGCCGGGGCAGGCCGAAGCCTTGCTGGCGTCCGGGTCGCGGTTGCGCGCCTACCGTTTTGACACTTACAAGACGAAGAAAAAAGATCAGGCGCGGCTGGATTCCGTTGTGTTTCAAAGCGATGAGCCAGCAAAGGCCAAATCACTTTTTGCCACGCTTGATGCTGTTGCACAGGGCAATCACTTTACGCGCGATCTCATCAATGAACCGGCGAATATCCTGACGCCCGAAGTTTTCG
>JBIOWL010000255.1:0-2651 GCA_044868645.1 Aestuariivirga sp. | reverse complement strand
GCAAAGTAGTCCGGCTCGGTTCCGGTGACCGATGTGTCGATTGAAGCCGCGCCGTTGATGGCGACGACCTGCTTGTTGGATGAGGGTGCCACACCCTTGATATTGCGAAGGCCTGAACGCAGGCTTTCAACATCACGAGCAGCGAAGCTGCGGCTGTCCTGGCCGCTGGGCGGCCCCGGCGTGGGCGTGCCCGGCCTTGCAATCAGCATGTTGGAGCCGAGCCTTGCAAGATCGGCCGTGACCTTGTTGGTGGTGCCCTGGCCCAGCGTGACGAGAGCGATGACCGAAGCGACGCCAATGACAATGCCCAAAAGCGTCAGGCTTGAGCGCAGCACATTGCGCCTGATGGTGTGGAGCGCAAGCTTGATGGAATCCCACAGCATCAGGCGGCCTCCGCTTTCGGCACGACAATACGCCCGTCAGCAAAATGAAGCTGCCGCATGGCATAGCCCGCCATTTCTGCCTCGTGGGTCACCATCAGGATGGTCAATGCCCGCTCGCGATTGAGGGATTTGAGCAGGCGCATGATGTCGTGGCTGCGCGCCGAATCGAGATTGCCCGTGGGTTCATCGGCGAGAAGGATGACTGGGTCGGTGACGATGGCTCTGGCAATGGCGACACGCTGCTGCTGGCCGCCGGAGAGTTCGGCAGGCGTGTGGTGCTCGCGGCCTTCAAGGCCAACGATGGCAAGCGCCCGCGCCGCCTTTTCCTGCCGTTCGCTTCTCGCCATGCCGCGGTAGACCAAAGGCAGCTCCACATTCTCCAAAGCGGTGGTGCGGGCCAGCAGGTTGAAGCCCTGGAAGACGAAGCCAAGATAGTTGCGGCGCAGCAAGGCGCGCGCCGTGTTGGAGATGGAGCCGACTTCAACGCTCCGGAAAAAATATTCACCGGAGGTGGGCCGGTCGAGGCAGCCCAGCACGTTCATCGCCGTCGATTTGCCTGAGCCGGACGGCCCCATCACGGCGATGAACTCGCCCGGGTAGATATCGAGATCGACACCGTCCAGGGCCCGCACTTCGGATTCGCCTTCGCCATAGACGCGGGTGATGCGGCGGAGCGAGAGCAGGGGCTTTTCTGTCACCGCGTCTGCGCTTTCTGGGCGATGATGACCTGGTCTCCGGCTTTGAGATCGCCTGAAAGAACAATGGTCTGCTTGCCGTCGCTGGCGCCGGCCTCAACCTTGACTTCGGCTGCTGCACCATCGCGCAAAACATAGAGGCTCCTCAGGCCGTCGGGGCTCGTAACCTTCTTGGTACTCGTGTTGCGGGGAAAGCGCGGCAGGATCAATTGGGTGATGGAGAAGCCGCTTGAGGCTTTCTCGCGGGGCGGGGCAAAGCGCAACGCCTCATTGGGCACCACAAGCTTCTGCTTGTAGTCCTCGACAGTGATGCGCGCTGTTGCCGTCATGCCGGGCCTGAGCGACAGATCGTCATTGGCGGCGGAGAGGACGGCCTTGTAGGTGACGACGCCATCGACTTCCTCGGGAGCGAAGGACAGTTTCTCGATGACGGCGGGAAATTTGCGGTCGCGATAGGCATCAACCGTGAACTGGGCCTCTTGGCCTTCCTTCACCGCACCGATATCGGCCTCGTCCACTTGCGCCTCAAGCTGGATGCGGCGCAGGTCCTGGGCAATCTCGAACAACACCGGGGCTTGTAGCGAGGCTGCTACGGTCTGGCCGGGTTCAGCGGCGCGCTTCATCACAATGCCATCAATGGGCGTGGTGATTTCTGCGTTGTTGAGATCGGCCGATGTCACCGCAAGATCGGCTTGGGCGGAGGCTAGCTGGCCCTTGGCGGATTCGACCGTGGCATCGGCTCTTGCGGCCGTGGCGGTTGCCATTTCAACTTGTTCCTTGGCCACGACGCCGCGGCTTCCGAGGGATAACTGGCGCTCTAGGGCGAGCCTTGCTTCCTCGGCCGAAGCTTCAGCCTGCTTGATGGCGGCCTCTGCGACGGCAACCTTAGCCACGGCACCCTGCAGCTGCGCCTTGAGCCGTGTCACACTGAGCCGTGCCAGCACATCGCCCGCCTTCACATTGTCGTTTTCCGAGACAAGCACTTCGGAAATGATGCCGGATAATTCGCTGCCCACGTCGACCTTGGTGATGGGCTCGATCTTGCCGGTGGCCGATACGGTGACGACGAGATCTGACAAAGCGGCGGGTGCCGTTTCGTAGCTTACCGCATTGGTGCTTGCCGAGCGGGCGAGGAAATACCACAGGAGCAAGCCAGCCAGGGCGGCAAGCAGCAGGACCCAAGCAATGCGCTTGGTCCAAGACTTGCGCACTGCTCTGGCATTGAGTCCCAGGGCATTTTGGATTTCATCTGCGGTCGGCGGCATATGCTGATTCATGTGTCTATAGACGTAAACTGGGGTGGGAATCCGTTGGTGGTCCGCCGCGCTTGGGTTGTTTGCCCGTGATGCGTGCCGACAGCGTTGATCTGGCGCAAAGCAGCACAGCTTGCCGCGCAAAGCAGGCAAAACTTGGTGGCCAGCAGTCACCATCGCATGCCATATCTGCTTCAAGCGCTACATTTGAATCCGCTTTTAATTTATTGATCTGCGGGGATTTCTCTCTCTTTCAGAAACAGCGCAAGATTTTCTCTTGACACATACCAACTAGTCGGTATGTTTATTTTCATGAATGC
>JBIOWL010000254.1:0-2551 GCA_044868645.1 Aestuariivirga sp. | reverse complement strand
GGCTATGGCCTGTCGAAGACATTCGGCACCTCCGCCGGAACGCAGGATTTCAAGTCGGTCGATGAAGCCGATGTCATCATGGTGATCGGCGCCAATCCGACGGACGGACACCCGGTGTTTGCATCGCGCATGAAGAAGCGGCTGCGCCAAGGCGCCAAGCTGATCGTTGCCGATCCGCGCAAGACGGACTCAGTGCGTTCACCCCATGTCAAGGCGGCCTATCATCTGCCGTTGCTGCCGGGCACCAATGTCGCCATCATCAATGCGCTGGCACACACGATCCTCACCGAGGGACTTGAGAACAAGGCCTTCATCGCGGAGCGTTGCGATACGGCGGAGTTCGAGCGCTGGTGCGCCTTCATCCGCGACCACAAGAATTCACCGGAAGTTCTGGGACCTATCGCCGGGGTTGACCCCGCAGCGATCCGTGGTGCGGCGCGGCTCTATGCCACCGGCGGCAATGGCGCGATCTATTATGGCCTCGGCGTCACCGAGCACTCACAAGGCTCCACCATGGTCATGGGCATGGCCAACCTTGCCATGCTCACCGGCAATATCGGCAGGCGCGGGGTGGGCGTGAATCCCTTACGCGGCCAGAACAATGTGCAGGGCTCCTGCGACATGGGTTCGTTCCCCCATGAATATCCGGGCTACCGCCACGTCAGCGATGATGCGGTGCGCCAGGTCTTTGAAACGGTGTGGCAGACCACGCTTGATCCAGAGCCCGGCCTTCGCATTCCCAACATGCTGAACGCCGCCATCGAGGGCACGTTCAAGGCCATCTACATCCAGGGCGAAGACCTCGCCCAGTCCGATCCAAACACCAAGCATGTGACGGAAGCGCTCGAGAACATGGAATTCGTTGTGGTGCAGGACCTTTTCCTCAACGAGACGGCGGCTTTCGCTCACGTCTTCTTCCCCGGCACATCGTTCCTCGAAAAGGACGGCACCTTCACCAATGCCGAGCGCCGCATCAACCGGGTGCGCATGGTGAAGAAGCCGATGACGGGCAAGCATGAATGGGAAGTAGTGTGCGAGCTCGCCCAGGCCATGGGCTATGACATGCACTATCCCGATTCTGCCGCCATCATGGATGAGATCGCGGCGGTGACGCCGACCTTCAAGGGCGTCTCCTTCAAGCATCTCGATGAGGCGGGCTCGCTGCAGTGGCCGGTCAATGACGCCGCGCCGGAAGGAACGCCCATCATGCATGTGGGTAAATTCGTGCGTGGCCTCGGCCGCTTCATGGTGACGGAATATGTGCCGACGCCGGAGCGCACCAACCGCGAGTTCCCGCTGATCCTGACGACGGGCCGCATCCTCTCGCAATATAATGTGGGGGCGCAGACGCGGCGCACGGCCAATGTGGTCTGGCATGAGGAAGACGTTCTCGAAATCCATCCGCATGATGCGGAAGTGCGCGGCATTCAAGACGGACAGATGGTGTCGCTCGCCTCCCGCATGGGAGCGACGACGCTGCGCGCCGTCATCACCGAAAAGATTCCGCAGGGCGTTGTCTACACGACCTTCCACCATCCGGTGACGGGCGCCAATGTCATCACCACGGAATATTCCGACTGGGCCACAAACTGCCCGGAATACAAGGTGACGGCGGTGCAGGTGACGCTTTCCAACCGCCAGAGCGACTGGCAGGATGAATGGGAGACGCGCGAACGCGAGAACAAGCGCGTGGCGGCGGAGTGAACCAATGTCTGCCGTCATCCCGGCGAAAGCCGGGACCCATTCAACCCTTTCCACTGGCACTGTGCCACTTGAAAGGACTCAGGGGGCCCCGGCTTTCGCCGGGGTGACGATTAAGGAACAGGCCAGCATCTCCGCCACCGGCACATTGAATGGCAAACCCATCACCTGGGCATTGCCGGAAGAAGTGCCGGTCGCCATTCTCATCAACTCGAAATCCTATGCGGTGATGATGGCAACGCCGGCGGACCTTGAGGATTTCGCCATCGGCTTCACTTTGTCGGAAGGGCTGGTGAGGCATGCAAGCGACATTGCCAATGTTCTGACCTTCCCCTCGGGCGATGGCTTCACTGCCGATGTCTCTGTGTCGGAAGAAAAACTCATCCGTGAACGGATGGTTTCACGCACGCTGGAAGGCCGCGTCGGCTGCGGGCTGTGCGGCATCGAGGAGATGAAGGATGCGATCCGCATGCCATCCGGCAAGGTGCGGAAGACGAAGCTCACTGTTGAAGCAGTCGCCAAAGCCTACAAGGCCCTACCCCAGCACCAGCCGATGAATGCGGTGAACCGCACGGTGCATGCCGCCGCTTGGGTGGCAACTGACGGCGAGATCAAACTGGCGCGGGAAGATGTGGGCCGCCACAATGCATTGGATAAACTCATTGGGGCGATGGCGCGCAGCGCTATTCCGCCCACGGATGGTTTTGTGCTGATGTCGTCACGTTGCTCCTATGAGCTGGTGCAGAAATGCGCGCTTGCCGGAATCGGCGCGCTCGCTACAGTTTCTGCACCCACAGCCCTGGCGCATCGCCTCGCGAAAGAGGCAGGATTACAATTAGCGGCGCTGTCG
>JBIOWL010000253.1:0-2586 GCA_044868645.1 Aestuariivirga sp. | reverse complement strand
AAGCAAATCCTCTCGGGCATTTCTTTCAGCCTTGAGGCGGGGCGGATCGCATGCCTTCTGGGACCATCAGGCTGTGGCAAATCAACCTTGCTCAAACTCGCCGCCGGTGTCTTGCGGCCGCGGCGTGGGCGCATCCTTCTCGACGGTCAGGAGGTTGCGGGGCCAAGACATTTCGTGCCCCCAGAAAAGCGCAGCGTGGGATTGATGTTCCAGGACTTCGCGCTCTTTCCCCACATGACGGCGCTGGAGAATGTGGCTTTCGGCTTGACCGCGCTAGACCGCGGCGAGGCGCGGCGTGTCGCAACTCTGGCCCTGGAGCGGGTAGGGCTCCTGCCGCTTCGCGACAGCTATCCGGTGATGCTGTCCGGCGGCGAGCAGCAGCGCGTGGCGCTGGCCCGCACCATCGTGCCGCGTCCGCAGGTCATCTTGATGGATGAACCCTTCTCAAGCCTTGACCAGCGCCTGCGTGAGGTCATCCGCAATGACACGCTGTCGATCCTGAAGGAGACACGCGCGACCGCGCTTCTTGTCACCCATGATCCGCAGGAGGCCATCGAATTTGCCGACCGGATTTACCTGATGCGGCAGGGCGCCATCGTACAAGGCGGAACGCCGGAGGATGTGCAGCGCCATCCGGTGGATGCGGATGCGGCGCGCTTCTTCCGTTCCTACAATGAATTTTCAGGCAGTGTCGGCAAGGGCAAGGTGAACACGCCGGCGGGCCCTGTCGGTGCGCCCAACTTGCCGGAAGGAACGCGGGTCCTTGTCATGGTGCCGCCCGAGGACATCACGCTTGCGGTTTCGGAAAGTGAAGGCGAGGCACAGGTGACCGAAAGCCGCTTCGTCGGACCCAACACCCATCTCAGGCTGCAACTGGCCGACAGCGAAGAGATTATTGCCGTCACCACGCCGGCGGAAAGGGCCCCCCAGGCCGGTCAGTTCTGTAACCTTGCCATTGAAGCCAGGAATACCCACATCTTTACCCTGTAATCCACTTCAATCCGGCTGCCCTGTTTCGGTTGCGGGGCAGGGTGCTTTCTGCGATATTGCACTGCAGCTAGGCCGGTGACCGGCAAACATGTTTCAAGGAGTCAAGAATGGGTGCGTTTTCCTGGTGGCATTGGGTGATCCTGCTTGTGGTCGTGCTGGTGCTGTTCGGCGGCAAGGGCAAGGTGTCCGACCTGATGGGCGATGTCGCAAAGGGCATCAAGAGCTTCAAGAAGGGCATGGCCGATGAGCCGGCTGAGGCTAATGCTTCGCCCAAATCCATCGAAGAGCAGGCATCGCAATCCGTAAAGGATGCCGAAAAGCTGAAAAGCTAAGGCTTTTTACAGCCCTTGACGGAGGGCTTGTTCATTCATGTTTGACTTCGGCGTCGGCTATACCGAACTCTTCGTTCTCGCGATCATCGCTGCCATCGTGATCGGTCCCAAGGACTTGCCGAAAGTCTTGCGCAGCTTCGGCCAATTCATGAACAAGGCGCGCGGCATGGCGCGGGAGTTCCAGGGCCATGTCGATGCGGCCATGCGCGACAGCGGCGCTGATACGCTCAAGAAGGATTTTCAGGACCTGCGCAAATCCGTTGACGATACAGGCCAGAAAACCATGGCACCCAGCTTCAAGGCGCCTTCGCTGACATCCGCCGCACAGAAGGATTTCGAGACTTATTTTGGCAGCGAGCCTGCACCCGGTGAAACCCGCGTTGCGGGCACGCTGGTTGCGGTCGAGGTGGCGCAGAAGCCATGACCAAGGAAGACATCGACGCCTCTGAGGCCCCGTTGATGGATCATCTGATGGAGCTGCGCTCGCGGCTCATCAAATGCGTCATCGGCTTCTTCATCGCCTTCGGCCTCAGCTTCTGGTTCTCGTCGGACATCTTTCATGTGCTGATCTTGCCCTTCAACTGGGGCGTCGGCCATGACGTCGGGCTGATCTCCACCAAACTCCTCGGCTTCTTCCTGGTGAAGCTGAAGATCGCCATGTTCGGCGGCATGTTCATCGCATTCCCGCTGATCGCCACGCAGATCTATCTCTTCATGGCGCCGGGGCTTTACCGCAATGAACGGCAGGCGCTGGTGCCCTATCTCATCGCAACTCCGGTTTTCTTCGTGCTGGGCGCCTGCCTCGTCTATTTCTTCCTGCTGCCGGTGGCGATCAAGTTCTTCTACTCGTTGGCGGCAGGCGTCGGCACCACAGGCGAAGGCATTGACGAGAAGGCGCTGATCCAGCTCATGCCGGATGTAGAGGCCTATCTCGATTTCGTGATGATGCTGATCCTCGCTTTCGGGCTCACCTTCCAGCTTCCGGTGGTGTTGACGCTTCTCGGTCACATCGGCGTTGTGAATGCACAGCAGCTCAAGAGCGGACGGCGCTTTGCCATTGTTGGCGTGTGTGGGCTTGCGGCCCTGATCACGCCGCCGGACCCGATTTCCATGCTGGCCATGGCTGTGCCTCTGGCCGGGCTCTATGAAATCGCCGTCTTTGCCGTGAGCTTCATGGAGAAGAGGCGCGACGCGGCGCGAGCCAAGAAGGAAGCCGAAGAGGCGGCAGCCGAGCAGAAATCTTCCGAAAACCTGCCTGCAAAAC
>JBIOWL010000252.1:0-3481 GCA_044868645.1 Aestuariivirga sp. | reverse complement strand
CGAGGCACAGGTGCCGCCGCCGGCCTGGGAAGCGATTGCCGTAACCGGCAAGGCCAAAGCCGCCATCCGCCGCGCCACCCGCGCCGCCGTACGCAAGCAGTTTGCCGGCCTCGGCCGCGACATGGTGATCAAGCTGATGGAGCAACACAAGGCTACCTTCAGCGAGAAAATACTGGCGAAATCCGTGCAGCGCCTCGGCCACAAGAATGCCGATGATGCACTTGCCGCCGTTGGGCGTGGGGAACTTTCCGCCGCCGATGTGCTGAAAGCCATGGGCGTGACCGTCGATGACGCGGAACTGAAGGCGGCCCGCCGCAAGCTTACACGCACGGCCAAAGGCAAGTCGGGACAACACGCCATCCCCGTACGCGGCGCCGCTGCCGGAAGTGCTCTCAAGATACATCTTCGCACGGGCGCGGTGCCGGGAGAGCGCATCGTCGGCATCGTCACACCCGGGGAAGGCATCACGGTCTATCCGATCTTCGCCGATGAGCTCGAGAAATTCGACAGCCAGCCCGAACGCTGGATCGATCTGACCTGGGGCGCAACGGAGGAGGACCAGCGCTTCCCGGCCCGTGTGAAGATCGAACTGCTCAACGAGGTTGGCGCGCTGGCGCAGGTGACCCAGGCCATTGGCGAGAAGGGCGGCAACATCGACGAACTGCACCTGAGCAAGGTTCAGGGTGCATCCGATAGTTTTCTGCTTGACGTCCTGATCGAGGTTTTCGATATCCGCCACCTCAATGACATCATGGCGGAAATCAAGGGCAAGGGCAGCGTGACATCGGTTACGCGGGTGACGGGATAGCTGATGCTGACACACGAGGAAGTTTTGGGCGAGTTCCGCGCGGCGGGAGCTTTGCTCGAAGGTCATTTCATATTGTCGTCGGGGCTTCATTCGCCGCGCTACCTGCAATGCGCCCGTGTGCTCATGGATCCCTCGCGCTCGGAGCGTCTGTGCCGCGCCATCGCCGATAAGGTGCGGGCAGGCGGAATTAAAATTGATCTCGTTGCTTCACCGGCCATGGGGGGCGTCATCGTCGGTTATGAAGTGGCGCGCCAGCTTGGTGTGCCAGCCATCTTCTTCGAGCGTGTGAGTGGCAAATTGGAACTGCGCCGCGGCTTCTCCGTTCCCAAGGGCGCCAGCGTTTTGATGGTCGAGGACATCGTGACAACGGGCCTTTCTTCCCGAGAGTGCATCGAGGGTATCAACGCGGAAGGTGGCGTGACGGTTGCTGCCGCCTGCCTCATCGACCGCTCCTCCGGCAAAGCCGATGTTGGCGTTCCGCTCTTTGCCCTCACAACTCTCGATGTGCCCGCCTATCCCGTCGATGGCTTGCCGCCGGAACTGGCGGCCATTCCCGCAACCAAACCCGGCAGCCGGAATCTTCCCAAGTGATCATCGGCATCGGTAACGACATCATCGACATCCGGCGCATCGAGAAAACTTTGGCGCGCCACGGCGAGCGTTTCATCGCCCGCATCTTCACCGAAACAGAGCGCCGCAAGGCTGAACGGAGAGCCCAGCGCGCCGCCACCTATGCCAAGCGATTCGCTGCCAAGGAGGCCTGCGCCAAGGCCTTGGGCACAGGCATGAACCAGGGTGTGTTCTGGAAGGATATGGGCGTGGTGAACCTGCCCAGCGGCAAACCGACCATGCAGTTGACAGGCGGCGCCCTGGCCCGGCTCAAGGCATTGACGCCAGAGGGAAAACAGGCCGTCATTCATCTGACCATGACGGACGAGCTCCCCTACGCTCAATCGATTGTCATAATTGAGGCCATCTGACGGTCACAAACTGTGTCCACAAGGCCACAGCCAGACCCATGCGGCGTTGCTGCATTGCAACAGTATGACCCCCGCCACTATATGACGGTCTGCAACCTGACCGAATTTGCTGTAGACGTGACGGCCTGCAAAGGTGATGAATGAGCAAAAATGACCATGCCATGGCCGCAGCACGCGCCTCAGGCAAGAAAAAGGATGAGGGCATCTGGGAGACCGTCAAGGTCATCATCCAGGCACTGTTGATCGCCTTCGTCGTCCGCACCTTTCTTTATCAGCCCTTCAACATTCCTTCCGGATCGATGTATCCGACGCTGAAGATCGGCGACTATCTCTTTGTCTCCAAGCTGTCCTACGGCTATGGCAAATATTCCTTCAACTTCGGTCTCAACACCTTCTCAGGCAGCACCATCATCAAATGCTGCCCTATCGATTTTCCCGGCCGCAAGTTCTTGGCGGACACGCCGAAGCGCGGCGATGTGGCCGTGTTCAAACTGCCAGCCGACACCAATATCGACTACATCAAGCGTGTAATCGGCCTGCCGGGCGACCGTATCCAGATGAAGGATGGCGTTCTCTACATCAACGATGTTGCCGTGAAGAAGGAACGCATCGCGGATTATATTGATCAAGACAGCGAATTCGGCGGCCGGCCGGTACCGCAGTATCTCGAAACGCTGCCCAATGGCGTGCAATATCATGTGTTAGATTCAAATCCGAACGGTGACCTCGACAACACGGATGTCTATGTCGTTCCTGAGAACCACTATTTCATGATGGGCGACAACCGAGACAACTCGTTGGACTCCCGTGTGCTGAACCACGTAGGCTATGTGCCGATTGAGAACTATGTCGGCCGTGCCGACATCATCTTCTTCTCGATTTCTGCGGATGCCTCCCTGTTGCAGGTCTGGGAGTGGCCCGTGCTGATCCGCTGGACGAGATTCTTCAACCTGATCTGATATGGCGAGAAAGCGCACCGAGACGGCAGATGATGGAATGGCCTGGCTCGGATATGCCTTCAAGGATACGGACCTTCTCAAGCAGGCGCTGACCCATGGCAGCAGCCAGAAAGCGCAAGCAAGTTACGAGCGGCTGGAATTCTTGGGTGACCGTGTTCTGAGCCTCGTCGTCGCCGAAGCCCTGTTTGTGAGCCATGGCAAGGAGCGGGAAGGAAAACTCGCCGCCCGCCACAGCGCCATCGTGCGTGGCGATGTTTGCGCCGAGATTGCCGAGAAGCTGGGCCTTGCCGAGCGTCTGCATGTGGGCGCTGTCGAGCGCCGGCAGGGCGTGCAGAAAATGCGCTCGGTTTTGGGCGATGTGATGGAGGCGGTGATCGGCGCCATCTACATTGACGGTGGCTTCGATGTGGTCAAGACCTTCGTGCTGGAACATTGGGACAAGACGCTGAAGAACCCCGCAACGGCGGTGAAGGACCCCAAGACTTTCGTGCAGGAATGGGCGCTGTCGCGCAGCAAGGAGCTGCCTTCCTACGAAGTGCTGACGCGCAGCGGCCCGGAACACAAGCCGGAATTCGCCGTGCGCCTGTCTGTGCCGCAGCATGGCACTGCGGAAGGGCGCGGGCCATCGAAACAGGCAGCGGAGAAAGCGGCGGCCATTGCCTTTATCGCCGAGAAGGGCTTGCGGTGAGCGAGGCCGCAGGAACAACGCGCTTCGGTTTTGCAGCACTGATCGG
>JBIOWL010000251.1:0-4603 GCA_044868645.1 Aestuariivirga sp. | reverse complement strand
GATGTTGGGAAGCTCGCGGTTGCCTTTTACCGAAAACACGAACGTGACTTCGCGCTCGCCCGTCTGTTCGGCCTTGCTGATGTCCTTGTAGTAGGCAGCGGCCGTCGTGCTGTTGGCTTTCTGGCTGTCGAGAGAGAAGATCACGTCTTCCGGCGTGATGGGCTTGCCATCATGGAAGCGCGCTTCGGGGCGCAGGCGGAAGACCGCTTGCGAAAAATCTTCCGGGTACCAGAAGCTTTCGGCGATGAGGCCATATTCGGCGGAAGGTTCATCGAGCGGCTGCTCCATCAGCAATTCGTTGACGCCGGTCGAAACGGAATCGCCCTTGAGGGTGAAGGGATTGATACTGTCGAAGGAGCCCAACGTGGCAAGCCGCACGCGGCCGCCTTTCGGTGCATCCTTGTTCACATAGGCAAACTGCGTGAAGCCTTCCGGATATTTCAGCGGCTCGATCAGGGTGCTGCCGTGGCGGAACTGGCGTTCCTGGGCAAACGCTGCAGTACCAAACCCGGGGCCACCAAGGCTGGCGGCTCCAAGAAGCTGCAGCAGCATTCTGCGTGTGAAAATCATAGCTTTTCCGTCCGGGGCAAGATTCGCATAACTTTTAGATGAGGGCCACCGGAAAACAAAACACCGGCAACATCATTGCCGGTGTTTGTAGGCCAACATGGATGGCGAAACTAAGGTGCCGGGAAGGGCTTGGGGGCATCCGAGAGGGAGGCGAGATAGGCCAGAAGATCGGCGCGCTTCTTGTCGTTCTTGACGCCGCCGAAGGCCATCTTGGTGCCCTTGATGAAGCCCTTGGGGTTGGAGAGGAAGGCGTTCAGGTTTTCATAGGTCCATTTTTCGGAGGCTTTTTCCTTGGCGCCCGGCGAATAGGTAAAGCCCTCATGAGCGGCGATGGGGCGCTCGACCACGTCCCAGAGACCGGGGCCGGTCTTGTTGGCACTGGCCTTGGTAAAGTCGTGGCAGGCGGCGCAGGCCTTGGCTTCGGTTGCGCCCTTGGCGGCATCGGCAGAAGCGAGCAACGTTCCGAGCGAGGCAGCCGCCACGGCACCGCCGCCTTCGCCGCCAGCGGCTTCGCCTTCCGTCACTTCGATCAAGTAGCCGGGCTTATCGTGCGGCACGGGTTCGGGGTGATAGATGGTGGCACCAAGTGTTCCAAGGCCAATGACCAAAAGGCCCGTGCCCAGCACGGCGCCCGCGATTTTGTTGAAGGTCCAGCTATCCATCATGTGTTCCCAGTGCCAAAAGCTCGATTTTGCGGCGACCTAACTAATGCTTTGCCCCCGCAGCCGCAATATCTATAAGAGCCCCTTGCACAATTTGCCGCGCCCTCCCTTAAGGCCATGATCGACCACCAGAATACCATTGTCGTGATTCCGGCCCGGATGGCCTCGACGAGGCTTCCCGGAAAGCCCATGGCCGACATCAACGGCACGCCGATGATTGTCCATGTCTGGCGCAGGGCCCAGGAAGCCAATGTGGGCCACGTGCTGGTGGCGGCGGCGGAAGCGGAAATTGCCAATGCAGTACGCGTGGCGGGGGGCGATGCTATCGTCACCGATCCTAAACTTGCTTCGGGCTCGGACCGGGTGGCAGCGGCGCTGGCGCTCCGGGACAAGAAGCAGCAATTCGCTCATGTGCTCAATCTGCAGGGCGACCTTCCGACCATCGATCCTCTGGCGGTGCAGCGCTGCCTTGCGGGCCTTACCAATCCGGGCGTCGACATTTCCACCATCGCGGCGGAAATCACCGCCGGGATTGAGCGGGACAATCCCAACATCGTCAAAGCCATTGCGCCGCTTTCCAGCACCCGCGAGGTGGCTTTCGCCCGTGATTTTGTGCGTGACTTGCCGCCGGGTTCACCACCGCCCTGGTGGCACCATATCGGGATCTATGCCTATCACCGGGAGGCGCTTGAGCGTTTCGTTACCCTGCCGCCATCGGCGCGCGAAAAGGAACGTTCGCTCGAACAGATGCGGGCGCTGGACAACGGCATGAAGATCGCGGTGGTCAAGGTTGACAGCGTTCCCTTGGGCGTTGATACGCACGCCGACCTGGAACGGGCCCGCATTCTCTTGAAAGACGTCGCATGAGCCAAAAGCCATCGGGAAAGATCGCCTATCAGGGCGAGCCTGGCGCCAATTCCCATATCGCATGCCTTGAGGCTAGGGCAGACCATGAACCCATGGCCTGCCGCACCTTCGAAGATGCCTTCCAGGCGGTGAAGGATGGCGTTGCCGACCTTGCCATGATCCCCATCGACAATTCGGTGGCGGGACGGGTTGCCGACATCCACCATCTCATGCCGCAAGCCAATCTTTCGATCATCGGCGAGCACTTCCTGCCGGTGCATCATCAATTGCTCATCAAGAAAGGTGCGGACACCAAGAAGATCACCTCCGTGCACAGCCATGTGCATGCGCTGGGCCAATGCCGCAAGGTGATCCGTGAGCGCGGCCTCAAGGCGGTGGTTGCGGTTGACACCGCAGGGGCGGCGCGGGAACTCTCGGAGTCGAGCGACATGACGCGGGCTGCCATTGCTTCGAAGCTTGCCGCCGAAATCTATGGCCTTGAGATCATTGCGGAGGACATTGAGGACGAGGCGCACAACACCACGCGCTTTGTCATTCTCTCGCCCAACCGGGAGGATGCGGAACAAGGCAAGGGCGATGTGATCACCAGCTTCGTCTTCCGCGTGCGCAACGTACCGGCAGCCCTCTACAAGGCGATGGGCGGCTTTGCCACCAATGGCATCAACATGACAAAGCTCGAGTCCTATCAACTCGAAGGGATGTTTTCGGCAACACAATTCTATGCAGATATTGAGGGCCACCCGGAAGACCGTCCTGTCAGGCTGGCGCTTGAGGAGCTGGCCTTCTTCACGTCCTATGTGCGCGTGCTTGGCGTTTATCCGGCAAGCCCCTATCGCGCCGAGATCGCCCGGCGCATGGGAAGTGCTGGTTAGGTCTTAGAACAGACCCGGCCAAGTTGCGAATTTGGCCGATAAGATTTTTCTCCAGCATATTGCTTTGGCACACGATTCCAGCCGACTGCAAAGCTCGCCGCAAAAAATATTAAACCAAACGGTTGACAATAAATCTGTAACGATTATATTAAACTACATGGTTCAACAATCTGCACATCTTGACGCGGTTTTTCATGCCCTTTCCGATCCGACGCGGCGGGCCATGCTTGGACAATTGGCGGAAGGGGAGTGCACGATTGGAGAATTGGCAACCCCGTTCAACATGAGCTTTGCCGGTGCATCGAAACACGTGCGGGTGCTGGAGCGCGCCGGGCTGCTGAGCCGCAAAATCCGGGGCCGCATCCATCAGTGCCGTCTGCAGGCAGAGCGGCTCGCGGAAGCTCAAGAATGGATGAAGCGCTATGAACGGTTCTGGAACGTAAATCTCGACGCGTTGGAATCTCTCCTGCGTGAAGAAGACAAGCTGAAAGAAAAGAAAGCGAAGGATTAGAGCGATGAACATAGCGGTAAAACCCAATGCACGAACGGCGACCAAACTCACGGCACCGGAAGCCTATGGTGTGCTCACTGAGCCCAACACGTTGAAGATCCAACGGCTTCTGCCCGGCCCGATCGAACGCATCTGGGCTCATCTTACGGAGAGCGAATTGCGCCGCAAGTGGCTGGCGGCGGGCCAGATGGAAATGAAGGCCGGAGCGCCATTCAAACTGGTGTGGCGCAATGACGAACTCAACAACCCGCCGAGCAAGCGGCCGGACGGCTTTCCCGAAGAGCACAGCCTGGAGTGCCATATCACCGAGTTCGATCCGCCCCGCAAGCTTGCCATCACATGGGGAAGCAGTGGCGGCGTCTCCTTTGAGTTGGAACCTCAAGGTGACGAAGTGCTGCTCACCCTGATCCATCGCCGCCTGCCCGACCGCCCAACCCTGCTGATGGTCAGCGCAGGCTGGCACATGCACCTCGACATCCTGGCCGCCCGCGTGACAGGCGAAGAGCCGGCGCCCTTCTGGGACGGCTGGAGCCGCCTGCAGAAAGAATACGACCAGCGCCTGCCGGCCTGACGGTGGGCAATGTGAGAGAAGTGTGCACTCACAACCAATTCGGAGAATAGATATGACTGCAAAATTTCAGGGCGGCAAAAACATTGCGATGAAGGTTCCGCCACATCAGCATGACGCAACCGTCCGATTCTACCGCGATCTGTTGGGGCTTGAACAAATCGGGGGGCCCGCCGGAGATGCTATCGGATTCAAGTTCGGTGAAAATAATCTCTGGATCGACAAGGTTCTGGGAATGAGTCAGGCCGAGTTGTGGCTGGAAATCGTCACCGAGGATACCACCAAGGCTGCAAAACTTCTCGCTGACGCCGGAATCACCCGATGCGATGAAATCGAAGAACTTGAAAACGGCTTTGATGGATTTTGGATTTCCAGCCCGGCTGCGATCATTCACCTTCTCGATGCGAAGAATGGTTCTTGGGCGTAGGGCCATAATTCGATGGCTGACTTCTGGCCCGGCACTTATTTTTAAACGTGCGGGATGCCGAGCGAGATACCCGCAAATTGGACTACGAAGACGGTGCATTTCTGGGATGAAGGATCTGCCTGGAAA
>JBIOWL010000250.1:0-5373 GCA_044868645.1 Aestuariivirga sp. | reverse complement strand
GATCACCCTCCGCAGGCGCTGCTCATGAACCGCGCAATGAAGATAAGCATGCATCACTGTCTCCTCCGTGCGGTTCATCGCGGAGGATATAGGCACATAATAGGACTACTGTCAATAGATGTAGGAAATAATTTTTTACATCACTCCTCTCCCGCAAGCGGCGAGGAGTAAGATCCCTTGATGTCAAACCCTGCAAAACAAGCCCGCCGATGGGGGGAAAGTGAAGCATCTTCAGTTGGCGCCCCAGCCACAAAGTTGCCCGGATTGGCGGCGTCAATGCCCGCCAAAGGTGCTGGACGGTTTGGCGCCGCAATCAAGGGATGACATCACATGAATCTGCTCAAACTGGCGCTACCTTTTGCTGTGGTCACCGGCCTTGCCCTATCCTCGGGCCCAGCCGCTGCCTGGGAACTGCTCGGCCTCCGCACCGTGACCCGGGGCGTCGACCACGACACCATCCGCGTCGTCGGCAATGATAGGCACAAGCAGTTCCGCATGTGCGTGCGCTTTGCCGGAGTGCAGGTGCGCGACATCGACATCCGCTTCGCCAATGGCGGCCATCAGGATGTCGCCGTGCGGCGCTTCTTTGCCCCCGGCACCTGCACCCGCGTGGTAGACTTGAAGGGCAACAGGCGTAACATCCGCCGCATCGACGTGACCTACAGGCGGATCAACTCCAACAGGTTCCCGATTGTGACCTTCTGGGCGCGTTAACCCGACCTACACGTGCGGAATTTCTCTGGCCCCGGTCCACCGGTCCGGGGCTTGACTCTATCAGAGCCCGCCCCTATCTCCGCAGCCAGCTGTTGGCACTCCACTTGCTTGAGTGCTAGCAGGGCGGGAAGAGGCCTTTTGCGCCTCGCCGTTTTCCAAATGAAAACAATATATTAGGAGCGTATCGCATGAAATTCCGTCCGTTGCACGACCGGGTAGTGGTCAAGCGCGTTGAGGAAGACACCAAGACCAAGGGTGGCATCATCATCCCTGAGACCGCCCAGGAAAAGCCCATGCAGGGCAAGGTCATCGCCGTAGGCCCCGGTGGCCGCGACGAAGCAGGCAAGCTGATCCCGATCGACATCAAGAAGGGTGACAAGGTGCTCTTCGGCAAGTGGTCCGGCACCGAAGTCAAGATCGACGGCGAAGAGCTGCTGATCATGAAGGAAAGCGACATCATGGGCGTTCTCGAGTAATTCCGGGCACGTCTTTTTTGTTCAGTACACAGATTAAATCAGAGGATTAAAGCCAATGGCTGCCAAAGAAGTCCGTTTTGCAGGCGATGCGCGCGAGAAGATGCTCCGCGGCGTTGATATCCTGGCCAATGCAGTGAAAGTAACCCTCGGCCCGAAAGGCCGCAACGTCGTCATCGAGAAGTCCTTCGGTGCGCCCCGCACCACCAAGGACGGTGTGACGGTCGCCAAGGAAATCGAACTCGAAGACAAGTTCGAGAACATGGGCGCCCAGATGGTGCGCGAGGTCGCTTCCAAGACCAATGACACCGCAGGCGACGGCACCACCACGGCGACCGTGCTGGCCCAGGCCATCGTGCGCGAAGGCGCCAAGTCGGTTGCCGCCGGCATGAACCCGATGGATCTGAAGCGCGGCGTCGACTTGGCCGTTGCTGCTGCCATCGATCACGTCAAGAAGCAGGCCAAGAAGGTCAAGAACTCCGACGAGATCGCCCAGGTCGGCACCATCTCCGCCAACGGCGAGAAGGAAATCGGCGACATGATCGCCAAGGCCATGCAGAAGGTCGGCAATGAAGGCGTGATCACGGTTGAAGAAGCCAAGACCGCCGAGACCGAACTCGACATCGTCGAAGGCATGCAGTTCGACCGTGGCTATCTCTCGCCCTACTTCATCACCAACGCCGACAAGATGGTGGCCGAGCTCGAGGACGTTTACATCCTCCTGCATGAGAAGAAGCTGTCTTCCCTGCAGTCCATGCTGCCGATCCTCGAAGCCGTGGTGCAGACCTCGCGTCCGCTCCTCATCATCGCCGAGGACATTGAAGGCGAAGCACTCGCCACCCTCGTGGTGAACCGCCTGCGTGGCGGCCTGAAGGTTGCAGCCGTCAAGGCTCCGGGCTTCGGTGATCGCCGCAAGGCCATGCTCGAAGACATCGCCATCCTCACCGGCGGCCAGGTGATCTCGGAAGATCTCGGCATCAAGCTTGAGAACGTGACCATCGACATGCTCGGCCGCGCCAAGCGTGTGAAGGTCGAGAAGGAAAACACCACGATCGTCGATGGCTCCGGCAAGAAGGCCGACATCAACGGCCGCTGCGCCCAGATCAAGCAGCAGATCGAAGAAACGACGAGCGACTACGACAAGGAAAAGCTCCAGGAGCGCCTGGCCAAGCTTGCGGGCGGCGTTGCCGTCATCAAGGTCGGCGGCTCGACCGAAGTCGAAGTGAAGGAAAAGAAGGACCGCGTCGATGACGCGCTCAACGCCACCCGCGCTGCGGTGGAAGAGGGCGTTGTTCCGGGCGGGGGCGTTGCGCTGCTCCGCGCCAAGAAGGCGGTTGAGGCTTTGACCTCCAAGAACCCCGACGTGCAGGCCGGCATCAACATTGTCAGCAAGGCTCTTGAGGCCCCGCTGCGCCAGATCGTTGAGAACGCCGGTGTCGAGGGTTCGATCGTTGTCGGCAAGCTGCTCGAGAAGTCGGGCAATTACGGCTTCGACGCCCAGACCGAAGAGTATTGCGACATGGTGGCCGCCGGCATCATCGACCCGACCAAGGTCGTGCGTGTGGCGCTCCAGGACGCAGCCTCGGTTGCATCGCTCCTCATCACCACCGAAGCCATGATCGCCGAGAAGCCCAAGGACAAGGCCCCGATGGGCATGCCCCCGGGCGGCGGCGGCATGGGCGGCATGGATTTCTAAGAAGTCCGAGCACATCGCTGAAACGAACAAACCCCGGGAGAAATCCCGGGGTTTTCTTATGCCATCCTATTATTGAAAATGGTTTGGCCCGGGCACGGGCCAAACCGGAACATTGATGGTTTAGATCGCTCCGCCGTCACGGAGCCAGCGCGCGCCGTCTTCTCCGAGTTCCTGCTGCGCACGCAACTCATAGGCGCGCGAAAGGGCCTCCGGGAGAATGTCCTTCCAGCGGCCATTGATGCCCTTGTTGATGAAGGTCGCCGCGCCACCTTCCCAAGGTGCACCGCCCAGGGGCGCAACCTTCTCCGCATGCGCCTTCATGTACGGGAAGCTGCAATGCTCGACGATGTTCTGGAAAACCGCACTGTCATGCTCGATTTCGAGGAACTCGCCGATTTCACGGATCATGCCGGGCAGGTCGCGCTTCAGGTCGTTGAAGTGCACGAGCTTGACGTTGGGCAAAGTCCGGATATTCCACCAGCTCCGGACATTCTCCCAGAACGGCCACAACGGATAGCCGTCGCCGGCCAGCCACTCCTCGAAGTACTGCACCACATCGGAGCCCGGCCGGTCAATCTCGGGTCCCACGCGGCCGGGCGTATTATTGAGCAGGTCATACAGCAGCGGAGCGGCATTCAAGAAATGGTGATGCATGCTCCACACCATGTCGCGCCCGTCGCGGCCAACGAAAATGTACTTCGCCTTTTCGCTGAAAACGAGCGCATCCACGGGGAGATGGGTTTTAAGGAAGCGGCGGTGCGTTTGCTGCTCAAGGGCGGCAATCGCCTCCGGCGGCACCACTCTCATGTCAACCCATGGCGACAATGTGGATACATCGATGCCTTCAGCGCCCTTGAAGATGAGCTGCGAGACGATCTGCTGCATCCAGGTCGTGCCGGACTTCGCATAGGTCGCAATGATGACGTCATTGTCCCGGAATTTGAAATTGTTCCACACTTCGGAGTTCATATGATGGTTGTGGATTTCGCGGGTCTTCGCGACCCGATAGGAAGCAGTTGGGTTCGGAGTTTCGTAGGGCATTTTCATTTCCTTGCAGGGTTTGGGCATGACTCATCGATCGGCCCAAGCGTGGCTTGGGCGGCGATTTCAGAGGCATGCAGTGAACTTCAAGGCGCGAAGGGCGCTTCGAATGGCGCGCCGCATACGCAAGGCATCGCACACTGTCGAGGCCTGTCCGTGCAATGTGACCTTGCAAAATTCCCGTCCCCGCATTCCTGCAGGGGTGGATTTGCAAAAATGCGGCTGATCTCTATTGTACCGGGGAAGTCGAGAAGGACGAGAACGCGGGGGAGACGGCAGTGGAGCCTGACTGGGGAGATTTCCGCGTCGTTCTGGCTTTGGCCGAAAGCGGTTCCGTGGCGGGCGCCGCGCGGGCGCTCCGCCTCGATACATCAACAATCAGCAGACGTCTGGTCGCCCTGGAAGAAGCAATTGGCGCGCCCCTGTTTCTGCGTTCGCCGCGCGGCCTGACCGCGACACGCGTGGGAGAGGTCATGACCTCCGCTGCCCGCGAAATGGCAGAATCGGTCCGGAAGGGCTGTCTCCACGTGAAGGCGGCGCGGCAAGGAACGGAAGGTCATGTACGGATTTCAACAGTCAACTCGCTCGTTGCAGAACTAGTGCCGCTGCTTGGAAAGCTGAAGCAAGACTATCCCAAGCTCCACGTCGAAGTGCTGGCGAATGACGAAATCGCCGATCTTGCGCGCGGCGAGGCCGACATCGCGCTGCGCATGGTAAGGCCCAGCGAACTCGATCTTGTGACGCGGCAGGTAACGGAATACGGCTGGGGGCTCTACGCGCCCAGAACTTACATTGAAAAGCATGGGATGCTGCAATCGGTTGAAGACCTTCGCCAGCATCGCCTCGTTCCCTACTCAGAAAAACTCGCCGGACCCGCGATGCGCTGGTTCGAAACATTCTTGAGCAACAATCAGTCTGTGGCACGTGCGGGCAGCCCGGAGCATGCCTGTGCCATCGCCTTGGCGAGCGATGCAATCGCCCTTCTGCCCATCTATTGGGCCGACCAACAGGCGGCGGTGCAACGCATTTTCGAAGAACCCGTTCATTTTGACACCGTGTGGCTGGCCATGCATGAGTCAGCAAAAGACGCAGTGCGGATCCGCGTCGTTGCCGATGCGCTGGTGGAATTCTTGGAAGGTCAGCGAGAGACCTTCTCCGGGCGGAAGCCCGGCTCTCGTTACCGCCGGCAAGCTTGAACGAGGTTTCCATCAGTGTTGAAATGGATTCCTAAAATCCTTCGCCTCTCCCCTCCCTTTAGGGAGGGGGCAGGGGTGGGTCCACCACCCATCGAAACGCAAAACCCCGGCATCGCCGCCCGGTTTTTTGCCCTCAATCCAGCGTCACCTTGTATCTGCTCACCGCCACTGTCGCCACGATCACCAGCATGAAGGCCAGCACCGCGATCTCAGCCGCCACCTGATCGAGGCTTGCGCCCTTGAGCATGACGCC
>JBIOWL010000249.1:0-7159 GCA_044868645.1 Aestuariivirga sp. | reverse complement strand
CGGGCCTCATGTTTTTCATGTACTACAACGTCACCGGCTTCTCGGTGGGCTTCCTTGCCGGCATCAAGGCATTTACCGCGGCAGTTCTCGGCGGCATCGGCTCCATTCCCGGTGCCATGCTGGGCGGCATGGTGATCGGCCTCGTGGAAGTGTTCTGGTCCGCCTACTTCTCGGTCGAATACAAGGATGTGGCGGCCTTCACCATTCTGGTGATCATACTCATTTTCCTGCCGCAAGGATTGCTCGGCAAGCCTGAAGTGGAAAAGGTCTAACTCCGATGGCCGCCACAGCGAAGGAAACCACCTACAAGTCAGATTCGCGCTTTTTGAGCGGGGCGGAAATTGCCAAGGACTTGGCAGGCGCCGGCATTATCACATTTCTGCTGCTGACCCCGATCGTCTTCTACAAGACCATCATGAATCAGGGCACGCTGCTGCTTGATACGCGGCTGACGCTTGTCCTTGGTCTTACCGGTGCGGTCGTCGTTGGACGGTTGCTCCTGCACCTTTTCGTCTGGCAACGCGCGCCCAGAGCGGGAGCCGTCAAGGCAGCTGCGCCCGTCGCAATCGACTGGCGCGATACCGTGGGCAAGTGGATTGTTCCCGTCCTGTTGGTGATCGCCATCCTCTTGCCGTGGGTTGTGCAACTCATACCCGGCTGGGAGCGCCGTGGCCTGGGCGTTGCCATCTACATCATGTCCTACATCTTGCTGGCTTGGGGCTTGAACATTGTGGTGGGCCTCGCAGGCCTTCTCGACCTCGGCTATGTCGCGTTTTACGCCGTCGGTGCCTATGCCTATGCCCTGCTCACTACTGTCTATTTCCCACTGTGGTTCGGCGACGGCATTATCCCGTGGACGTTTTACCTGGTCTTGCCGCTGGCAGGTTTTCTCGCCGCCATGTGGGGCGTCATCCTAGGTTTTCCGGTCCTGCGCCTGCGCGGCGACTACCTTGCCATCGTCACCCTCGCCTTTGGCGAGATGATCCGCCTCGTTCTGATCAACTGGTTCTCATTCACCAAGGGGCCACAAGGCATTAACGTCCCGAAGGCGACATTCTTTGGACTGCCATTCGCCGATGAGCCCGGCAGTTTCGCGGATTTCTTCGGACTCGAGTACAACCGGCTGCACTTCTTCTTCTTTATTTATTACACCATCCTCATCCTATCGATCATCACCTATGTGGCGACCAACCGCTTGCGCCGCCTGCCGGTGGGACGTGCATGGGAGGCCTTGCGCGAAGACGAGATCGCCTGCCGCGCGCTTGGCATCAACACCACCTCGACCAAGCTCACAGCCTTCGCCATCGGCGCCATGTTCGGTGGATTTGCTGGCTCCTTTTTCGCCGCGCGCCAAGGCTTCGTTTCGCCGGAGTCATTCGTTTACATCGAGTCTGCGCTCGTTCTCGCCATCGTGGTGCTGGGTGGCCTTGGCTCCCAGCTGGGCATTGTCTTTGCCGCCGTCCTGATCATGGGCTCATTCGAACTTTTCCGTGAGCTTGGCTTCCTTCAACGCATCCTTCCGGAGGGCGTCGAACCCGTCCAATTCCGCATGCTGTGCGTAGGGCTCGCCATGGTGCTGATGATGCGCTGGCGGCCGCGCGGTCTCGTCACCCGGCGCGATCCGACCGTTTATCTCAAGGAGAAGAAAGCCGTGTCTGCCGATCTCGTTTCCCAAGGGCATGGCTGATGTCGGAAAACTGGTCGAATGACCCGGAACTCCGGGTCGAGCACCTCACCATGCGTTTCGGCGGCCTCACCGCCATTGGCGATCTTTCCTTCGATGCCGGCCGCAAGCAGATCACAGCGCTGATCGGGCCCAACGGAGCAGGCAAGACCACGGTCTTCAATTGCATCACCGGCTTCTACAAGCCGACCGAAGGCATGATCATCCACCGCCACCCCGGCGGGCGCGAATTCCTGCTGGAGCGCATGGATGATTTCCGCATCACGCAGCGTTCCAAGGTGGCTCGCACTTTCCAGAATATCCGCCTCTTCGGCGGCATGACGGTTCTCGAAAATCTCCTGGTTGCCCAGCACAACGTTCTGATGAGAGCGTCGGGCTACACGATTGGCGGGTTGTTGGGCAGCGGCTACTTCAAGAAGCGCGAAGCAGAAGCCATCGAACTGGCGAAGTACTGGCTGGACAAGACGGGACTTGTCGACAGGGCGGATGATGCGGCGGGCGACCTGCCCTACGGCGCCCAGCGCCGTCTTGAAATTGCGAGAGCCATGTGCACCCAACCCCGCCTCTTGTGCCTCGACGAACCGGCCGCCGGCCTCAACCCTCGCGAGTCCGAGGAACTGAACAAGCTTCTCATCTTCATTCGCGATGAACATAACATGGCCATCCTCCTCATTGAGCATGACATGAGCGTGGTCATGGGCATTTCAGACCACATCGTGGTGCTCGACTACGGCCGCAAGATCTCCGATGGCACACCGGCGCATGTAAAGACCGACCCGGCCGTCATCCGCGCATACCTGGGCGTCGAGGACGAGCAGGAAGAACCTATCGCTCAAAAGCTTGTCGCCGAAGGCTTGAAGGTGCACGAGAAGGAAGGGCCCGCGCCTCGCAAGCCCGCGCGGCGCACAACATCTGCCGCCAGGAAGGGGACGCGCAAATGAGCGAAGCACTCCTCACCGGCACCGGCGTTGAAACCTTCTACGGAAAGATTCAGGCGCTGAGGGGCATCGACTTCGAAGTTCACAAGGGCGAGATAGCGACCCTCATCGGCTCCAATGGTGCCGGCAAATCAACACTGATGATGACAATCTTCGGCACGCCACGGGCCCGCGCCGGAAAGATCATGTTCGACGGGCAGGATATCACGACGTTGCCGACCCATCAGATTGCCCGCCTGGGCATTGCCCAGTCGCCGGAAGGCCGCCGCATTTTCCCCCGCATGACCGTGCTCGAAAACTTGCAGATGGGCGCCACGGTCAATGACATGAAGTTCTTCGACGAGGATGTGGCGAGAGTCTACAAGCTGTTCCCCATCCTTGAGCAACGTTCCGGCCAGCGCGCCGGAACGCTCTCTGGCGGCGAGCAGCAGATGCTGGCCATCGGCCGCGCCCTCATGGCCCGGCCCAAGCTGCTCCTTCTTGACGAACCTTCTCTGGGGCTTGCCCCCATCATTGTCCGGTCGATTTTTGCGGCCATCAAGGAACTGAACGAAAGCCAGGGCCTGACCGTGTTCCTCGTCGAGCAGAACGCTTTCCACGCCCTGAAATTGGCCCATCGGGCCTATGTGATGGTCAACGGCAAGATCACCATGAGCGGCACAGGCAAGGAGCTTCTGGCGCGGCCCGAAGTGCGTGCCGCCTATCTGGAGGGAGGACACTGATGTCCCTTTTTCTGGAACATGGAGGTGCCTCGGGCCTCGTCCAGTTCTTCGTATTCACGGTCATTCTGGGCGGCGGAGCAGCTTATCTTGCCGGGCGCGCCCTGGCTCTGGGCTGGAAGCCGGTCGGGCTGCTGGTCTTTTACATGGTCCTTTTCACGGCAGGTCTTCGTTTTCTGGATTTTGCCCTCTTCCAGAGTGAACTGTTGTCACTGAAATATTACCTGACTCACGGTTTGATCGTCGTGGCCTTGGCCCTTCTCGGCTACCGGTTGACGCGCGTCAGCCAGATGGTCACCCAATATCCTTGGCTCTACGAGCGCTCCGGCCCCCTTTCCTGGCGGAGTAAAGGATAACCCCATTGCGAAGGGGCATTGTCTCAATTGCCCCTTCCCAATCTTGCGCCTTTGGGCTTTGATACGGCCCCAAGGGGCATGACCCCGAAACTGAATGAGTATCCTCAGGGAGAATGTTATGAAGAAATTTATCCTGTCGGGCATTGCCATCAGCTTTGCCGCGGCCCTGTCGGCCACCAGCGCACTGGCTGATGTGACAATTGCTACCGCCGGCCCGATCACGGGCGACCTGGCGGCTCTCGGCGAACAATACAAGCGCGGCGCCACCTTGGCTGTTGCCGATATCAACGCCGCTGGCGGCGTGAACGGCGAGAAGCTCGCCCTCGAAATCGGCGACGATGCATGCGTTCCTGAGCAGGCCACCCGTGTTGCAGAGCAGCTCGCCTCCAAGGGCGTGAGCTTCGTCGCGGGCCACCTCTGCTCCGGCTCCTCCATCCCGGCCTCCAAGGTCTATGAGGAAGAGGGCATCCTGATGATCTCGCCGGCTTCCACCAACCCGCTCCTGACAGATGAAGGCGGCTGGAACGTGCACCGTGTGTGTGGTCGCGACGACGCCCAAGGCATCGTCGCGGGCAACTTCATCGCCAAGACTTACGCTGGCAAGAAGGTTGCCATCATCGACGACAAGTCGGCCTACGGCAAAGGCCTGGCGGACGAAACCCGCAAGGCCATGAATGCCGCCGGCCTCAAGGAAGTGCTGAACGAATCCTATAACCCCGGTGAAAAGGACTATTCGGCTCTCGTCTCGAAGCTGAAGGATGCGGGCGTGGATGCTGTCTATGTCGGCGGTTATCACACGGAAGGCGCGCTCATCCTGAAGCAGATGCGCGAACAGGGCTCGCAGGCCCAGATGCTCTCTGGCGATGCCATGAACAACGCCGAATTCTGGACGATTGCTGGCGATGCAGCCGAAGGCATGATCTTCACCTTCGCTCCTGAGCCCCGCAACTTCCCGACCGCCAAGGCTGTGGTGGAGAAGTTCAAGGCCGAAGGCTACGATCCGGAAGGCTATACGCTCTACACCTATGCCGCCATCGAGATGTGGGCGGCTGCAGCCAAGGCCACCGGCGGCTTCGACAACAAGAAGATCGCCGAATGGCTGCGCGCCGGCAACTCGGTTGACACCGTGCTCGGTACATTGGCGCTCGACGCCAAGGGTGACGTGAAGGACGCTAAGTACGTGTGGTACAAGTTCTCCAAGGGCACCTACGCCGAGGATCCGTCGATCCAATAAGCGCAAGTTCACACTTGCCTGAATGGGACCCGCGCAATAGCTTGCGCGGGTCTTTTCATTGGAGGTTTCCTTGAAGTGGGTCGCGTGGCTTCTTGCCGCGATCATGATGAACGCCGCGCCCGCCGCTGCTGACATAGCGGTCGGCGTTGTGGGGCCGTTGACTGGCCAATATGGTGCGCTGGGCAATCAATTGCGGGTGGGCGTGGAGGCCGCCATATCCGCGGTCAATGCGGTGGGCGGCATCAACGGCGAAAAACTTCTGGTAACTGCACTTGATGACGGCTGTGACACGCGCAAGGCCGTTGACATGGCCCGCCAGCTTGTGGCTCTCGATGTGCGGCTTGTCGTCGGGCACTACTGCGCGGGCGCCTCATCGGCAGCGGCATTGATATACAAGGACGCAGGTATATTGATGGTCACGCCGTCGGCCTCGCACCCTGCGCTGACCGATAAAGGCAGTTGGAACGTCTTCCGTATCACGGGCCGTGACGATGCACCTTTTTCTCTCGCAGCCCGCCGCATCCAGTCAACGCCGGGAGCTCCGAAAACGGCAATCGTCAGCAGCAATGCTCCGCAAATCCAGACATTGGTACAGCCGGCATATGCAGTTCTGCCGAACGCTCTGGGCGTCACTGTGAAACTTGGTTCCTTCAACAGCACCACAACTGCACAGGAACTGATGGACAATGCGATTGAACGAGTAATTGTGGCCCTTCCATCAGCGGAGGCCTCGGCCCTTGTATCATCTCTGATCTACGCCGGGTTTCAGGGCGCCGTTTACGGTGGTGAGCAGTTCTTGACCGATGATTTTGCTTCGAACGCCAGTGATGTTCAGTACGACATGAATGCGGCCTTCCTCGAAGACCCGATGACAGCCCCATCTGCGAGCCGCGCTGCCGCATCGCTGGTGTTGTCTGGTGTCACGCCTGATGGCGCCACCCTGCCCGCCTATGCCGCCGTTGAAGTGTTTGTGGCAGGAGCCAAGGCTCGCTCAGTGAATGACGGCGCTGCCATTGCCGAATGGCTCAGGGCCGGCAATGACATCGACACGGTTTTGGGCCGGATTTCCTTTGATGCCAAGGGCGACCTCGCCCGCCAGCCTTTCGCATGGTATCGTTGGTTTCCTTCGGCCAAACGTTTCGTGCCGGAATGATGGAAGCAACGGAAACTGTGGATGCGCGCCTATTTTGTCCAGATCAAATGTGACCTCGGAAAGTCCTACGACGTCGCTTCGGCCATCGCCGATGCTGAAATCGCCTCTGAAATCTATTCGACTGCAGGCGGCTACGACCTTCTCGTGAAGCTCTACCTCGAAGAACAAGAGGATGTCGGACGTTTCATTGCCGACCGGCTGCAGACCATTCCGGGAATCCGCGACACCTATACACTCGTCACCTTCAAAGCTTTTTGATGCTCCGCGCACTCTTTTTGGTATTGATTTCCGCAACCGCCGCCCACGCGGCCGATGGCGCACAGTCCCGTGCCATCGGCTTCTCGCCGGACGGCAGGTATTTCGCCTTCGAACAGTACGGCATCCAGGACGGCTCGGGTTTTGCCTATTCCGACATCTTCGTGATCGACATTGCCGCCAATGAATGGGTCAAGGGCTCGCCTATACGTGTGCTCGACGAGAGCGAGGAAGGCAGCATCGACGCGGCGCGCGCAAAGGCCATGGCTGATGCCAAGTCTGTCATTGATGCGCTCAAGGTGACTGGGAGTTTCGATACCCTGCTCCACCGCCCCTTCACGGACCTCACAAATGACCGCCACAAGGTGCGCTTCGCCCGCTGGTATTCTTCAACTGCCGATACCGGCGCTTACGATTATCTTGGATCCTTTGAGCTTGAAGTGAAGGATGTGGCGCTTCCAGCTCCCGCTGATTGCCTCGAGACCGACATCGCCATGCCCGTCGGCATGGAAGTAACGGTGAAGAACCTCAAGACCGGAACAATGAAGTCCATGGCAAAGGACAGCGCCATTCCCAAGTCCCGGAACTGCCCCCACGCCTACGACATAGAGGCCGTCTTTGCGCCCTCGGCCTACAACACGCCCAGTGACCCCGTGGTCGCGCTGATTGGCACCTATAGCCGGGGATTCGAGGGGTCGAATCGCAGATTCATCGCGGTACCTATTGAACTCATTGAGTAATTTCGGGGCTGGTGGCGGCGCACCTGCTTTGATAAGCCCACCCCCATGATCCCCCGCTACACCCGAGACGACATGGCCCG
>JBIOWL010000248.1:0-2104 GCA_044868645.1 Aestuariivirga sp. | reverse complement strand
CAGTGATGGCCGAGAGCTACTTCCAGTTCGCCGATCACTATTACCGGGTGTGGCTCGCTGCCCAGCCCGTGGGCCAGCCCGTCCAGTTCTCCCGCCGCCTGGGCGAAGAGGATGGCGAGGAAGAGGGCACGGAAGCCGGAGCCGAGGGCGAGGAAGAAGCGCAGGGAGAAATTTCTGCAGAAGCAGCCCCGGGGCAGGAAGGCCAGGGCGAGTTTGCTGAAGGCGAAGCACAGCCCGGTAGGCAGGGTGAAGAAGGTCCGGGGCAGCAGGATTTTCAGAACCGCCCGCGCCGGGACTTCCAGCAGCGCGATGGCAACCGCGATTTCAATCGTGACCAGAACCGCGAGGGTGGCAACCGTTTCCGCAACCGCTGGGGCCGGCGCAATGACCGCCACAACAATGAAGGTGGCAACTATGAGGGCGGTGAAAGGCATGAGCGCCAAGACCGCTATGACAGGCCCGATCGTGGGCCGGATCGTGGGCCGGACCGTGGGCCGAGCGGTGAACGTGAGGTGCGGCAGGCTCGTGATCAGAACCGTGACCAGGGCCACGACAATGGCAGTGGCGGCGGCCGGGACGACAGCGGCAATTGGGAAGCTCCTTCCTTTCTGAAGCGGCCCATGCCGGCTGTTGCGGCGGAAGGCGAGCCGCAGAATGCCCCGCCAGAACGGACTGGCCGTGGCCGCAGACCCCGCGGAGAGACTCCCTCCGGGGACCTGCCGCAAGGCGAGTGAAGCCAGTGGCCTGAGGTTGGCACCTTGCCCGGCCAAAATTCATTCCTATATCTGACCTGAAGAACCGATGGCGGCTGCTCAGACGGGGCCACAAAATAGGTTCTATCGCTGTTTTTGACGGCGTCTGCGGGGTGCCTTCCAAAGGATCCTTCGGGCGTGCCGAGACGGAGGATTGGATATGGATTTCGAGAAATACACAGAGCGGTCGCGGGGCTTTGTGCAGTCGGCTCAGGCCCTGGCCTTAAGGGAAGGCCACCAGCGTTTCACACCAGAACATATGTTGAAAGTCCTCCTCGATGATGAGGAAGGACTGGCTTCCGGGCTGATCCGGGCGGCGGGGGGCGATTCCCGCGTGGCATTGACGCAGACGGAAGAAGCCTTACGCAAGATGCCAAAAGTTTCAGGCGGCGGCGCAGGGCAAGTTTATCTTTCACCGGAATTGGCGCGGGTCTTTGATGCCGCGCAGAAACTCGCCAACAAGGCGGGCGATTCCTACGTCACGGCAGAACGGCTTTTGCAGGCGCTGGCCATGGAAGCGAGTGATGCCGCCAAGGCCCTGAAGGCGGCCAAGGTGACACCGCAAGGCCTGAACCAGGCTATCAATGATATTCGCAAGGGCCGCACGGCGGATACGGCTTCTGCCGAGCAGGGCTATGACGCCCTCAAGAAATATGCGCGCGATCTCACGGAAGCGGCTCAGAACGGCAAGCTTGATCCGGTCATTGGCCGCGATGAGGAAATCCGCCGCACCATCCAGATTTTGTCACGGCGCACCAAGAACAACCCAGTGCTGATCGGCGAGCCCGGCGTCGGCAAGACGGCGATTGCCGAAGGCCTGGCGCTGCGCATCGTCAAGGGTGACGTGCCGGAATCGCTCAAGGAGAAGAAGCTGCTTGCCCTTGACATGGGCGCGCTTATTGCGGGCGCCAAGTTCCGTGGCGAATTCGAAGAGCGGCTCAAGGCCGTGCTTTCGGAAGTCACGTCTTCGGACGGAGGCATCGTCCTTTTCATTGACGAGATGCACACGCTGGTGGGTGCCGGCAAGGCCGAAGGCGCCATGGATGCATCGAACCTGTTGAAGCCTGCCCTGGCGCGGGGCGAGCTGCACTGCGTGGGCGCCACGACGCTCGATGAGTATCGCAAGCATGTGGAGAAGGACGCGGCGCTGGCGCGGCGCTTCCAGCCTCTCTTCGTCAACGAGCCCACTGTAGAGGACACCATTTCAATCCTGCGTGGCATCAAGGAGAAATACGAGCTGCATCACGGCGTCCGCATCACGGACTCGGCGCTGGTCGCCGCGGCAACGCTGTCCAACCGCTACATCACCGACCGCTTCCTGCCGGACAAGGCGATCGACCTCATGGACGAGG
>JBIOWL010000247.1:0-2033 GCA_044868645.1 Aestuariivirga sp. | reverse complement strand
CAGCGGCCAAGTCATTGTACTGAGACGTGATCGAGAGAGTGCCGGTCCGGCATTTCAGGACCATCGACTCGACCAACCTGGAAGCCCGCCGCCTTTTTGAACACCGCGAGCGCGGCCCCCTGTGGCTCATCGCTGACGAACAGACGGCGGGCAGGGGCCGGTTGGAGCGCTTGTGGAAGTCTGAACGCGGCAACCTCTATTCAACGCTGCTGCTGCCCGTGTCTGCACCGCAGTCCGCAATTCCACAAATCGGTTTTATGGTGGCGGTTGCCGTACAGAAGGTCCTGAGCAAGCTGGCTCCCACTATTTCCTTCGCGCTCAAATGGCCCAACGACTGTCTCGCCAACGGCGCAAAAATCTCAGGCATCCTGTGTGAGACATTGTCACCTGGCGTGATCGCCATAGGCTGCGGCATCAATGTGGAACATGCGCCACAAGGCCTACCCTATCCGGCCACAAGCCTGCGCCAACTGGGAAGCCCGGCAACAGTCAGCATTGTATTTGCGGCCTATCGCAGGGAACTTTCCGCAGCTTTGATTCTTTGGAACAATGGCGTGGGGTTCGAAGCCATTCGCAAGGAGTGGCAGGCACACGCCATCGGCATCGGCGAGCGTGTCGCCATGTCCACGGGCGAGGTGATGGTCGAAGGCACCTATGAAGGCATAGCGGAAGATGGCGCATTGGTTCTGCTGAAGTCCGATGGCAAACGTCACCTGTTTCATGCCGGTGATCTCTCCATTCCATCCCTGCAGTCGCAGCGGAAAGCCTCTGCATGACGGCGAAACGAAAATCGCCGCATGATGAACTGGTGCTGTTGCCGCTCGGCGGCACGGGCGAGATCGGCATGAACTGCTACTGCTATGGCATAGGAAACCCGCGCCACCGCCAGTGGCTGATGGTCGATCTTGGTGTGAAATTCGGCACCGACAAGGAACCCGGCATTGATGTAATCCTGCCGGACGTGGGTTTCATCACATCGAACCGGAATGACCTCGCGGGCCTCATCATCACCCACGGCCATGAGGATCACATTGGCGCCGTACCATGGCTCTGGCCGCAGCTTGAATGCGGCGTTTACTGTACCGCCTTTGCCGCCGAACTTCTCAAGATCAAACTCAAGGAACACGGCCTTGAGGAAGAGGTGCCGGTGCATGTCGTGGAAGCGGGAAAGCCGTTTGCGGTGGGCGCCTTCACGCTGGAGCTCGTGCCCGTCACCCACTCGATTCCAGAATCCCACGCGCTTTGGATCAGGACTGCTTCCGGCAATGTGCTGCACTCCGGTGACTGGAAGATTGACCGCACGCCACAACTTGGGCCGCCCTTCAACGAACAGCGCTTTATCGAAATAGGCCGTGAAGGCGTGGACGCATTTGTCTGCGATTCAACCAATGTGCTGCGCGAAGGCGTCTCACCATCCGAGAAGGATGTCGCCGCTACGCTTGCCGACATCATTGCCAATGCAGAAGGCCGCGTGGCCGTTACCACCTTTGCCTCCCATGTGGAGCGCATTTTATCCGCAGTTCGAGCGGCGCGGGCAGCAGGCCGTGAAGTGGTGCTGGCAGGCAGGGCCATGCGCAACACCATCGAGGCGGCAAGACTCTGCGGCATGCTTTCCGATGCCGGCGCATTCCTGGAGGAAGATGCCTTTGGCTATCTGCCGCGCGACAAGATCATGCTGCTCTGCACCGGAAGCCAGGGAGAGCCGCGCGCGGCGCTTGCCCGCGTCGCTGAGGACGGCCACCCCAATGTGGCGCTGGAGGAGGGCGATCTCGTCATCTTTTCCGCCCGCACTATTCCGGGCAATGAGAAGGACGTGAGCGCCGTAATCAACAATCGTGCCAAGCTTTCAATCGAAGTGATCACCGCCGATGATGCGCTGGTCCATTCCTCCGGCCATCCGCGCCAGGGCGAATTGAAGCTCATGTATGGGTGGCTGAGACCTAAAGCCGTGATCCCCATGCATGGCGAACCGCGCCATTTGCTGGCCCACGCCAAATTTGCCCAAAGCTGTGGCATCAAAGAAACCCTGATCC
>JBIOWL010000246.1:0-2431 GCA_044868645.1 Aestuariivirga sp. | reverse complement strand
TGCCCAACTATGACCTGCAGTTCAAATATCCTGAACAGGCCGCCGCCGCGATCCAGCAGCGCCTGATGGATGACCTCGTGGCCGCCGGCGTGTCCGCCATCATGGTGAGCGCCGTTGATCCGAAGTCCTCGACTGACGCCTTGAATCGCGTTGGCGGGCAGGTGCCGCTCTTCACGACAGACAGTGATGCGCCGGACACCAACCGCATTGCCTATATCGGCAGTTCCAACACCGATGCCGGCAAGCAGGCCGGTGAGATCGCCCTCAAGGCGCTGCCCGAGGGCGGCAAGTGCATGGGCTTTGTGGGCCTTCTCGGCGCCGATAACGCCAAGGAGCGCATCGCTGGCATGAAGGAAGTGATTGCCGGTTCCAAGGTGGAACTCGTTGACGTGCGCGGTGACGACATCGACCAGACGAGAGCCAAGCGCAACGTGGAAGACACGCTCGCCGCCAATCCGGATATCAACTGCATGGTTGGCTTCTACTCCTACAATCCGCCGCGCATCTACGAAGCCTTGAAGGAAGCGGGCAAGCTCGGTCAGATCACCGTCATCGCCTTTGACGAAGATCCGATCACGCTCGGTGGAGTCAAGGAAGGCACGATCGCCGGCACCGTGGTGCAGCAGCCCTATGAGTGGGGCTATCAGGGCATGAAGCTGATGGCCAAATACCTTGAGGGCGACAAGTCGGGTATTCCGGACAGCAAGCTGCTCATCGTGCCGACCAAGATCATCGACAAGGGCAACGTTGAGCAGTTCGAAGCGGACCTCAAGGCCGCCATCGGCGGTTGATACTGTGGCCGGAAGAGGTATAACTCCTCCCTGGGCTTCTTCCGGCCTCTTTTCTTGTGCGGCGCTTCTTCTGGCATGGCTGAGACCTTTCTCAACGTCAGTGATCTGACAAAGGCCTTCGGTCCGACGGTGGCCTTGCGCCATGTCAGCTTTCAGATTGCGGCCGGGGAAACTGTTGGACTTGTCGGCGAGAACGGCGCCGGCAAGTCCACACTCATGAAGGTTCTGGGAGGGGTGATCGCCCCCGACTCCGGCGCCATATCCATCAATGGCAACAGCTATCCGGCACTGTCCGTCAAGCAGTCCATGGAAGCCGGCATTGCCTTCGTGCACCAGGAACTCAATCTCTTTGAGAACCTCTCGGTTGCCGCCAACATCTTCATCGGCAGGGAGGCGACTTATGGTGGAAAGTTCCGCTTGCTGGACGATGCGAACATCGAAGAGCGCTCGAAGCCCTTGCTCGCCCAGCTGGGAGCCGACATCGCGCCCGATGCGCTTGTCGAAAACCTCTCGCTGGCCCAGCGCCAGCTTGTTGAAATCGCAAAATCCCTCTCACTCAACGCCAGGCTCCTCATCCTTGATGAACCCACCTCGAGTCTCACCCAGCGCGAGACGGAAAAACTCCTGGATGTGGTCCAGAAGTTGGGCCAGTCGGGCGTCGCCACCATCTTCATTTCCCACCGCCTCGGCGAGGTCGAGCATGCCTGCAAGCGTGTGGTTGTGCTGCGCGATGGCGTGACAGTGGCGGCACTGAACGGCAAGGAGATTGCGCCGGAAACCATGGTCCGTCACATGATCGGGCGCGAACTGAAGGCCGTTTATCGCAAGCCCGCAAACCCGCCGGGAAGGGCCATACTCGAAGTTATGGGCATCCGCACGCACGCCAAGCCCAATGCTGCGGCAAGTCTCAGCGTGCATGAAGGCGAAATCCTGGGTCTTGCCGGGCTGGTCGGATCGGGGCGCACGGAATTGGCGCGCGTTCTTGCAGGAATAGATAAGGCCATGGCCGGAGAGATTCGTCTCGAAGGGAAGAACCTGCAGCTTTCCTCGCCACAAGATGCGATCGCCCAGGGCATCTATCTTGTGCCGGAAGACCGCAAGGGTGCGGGGCTCATTCTTGACTTTCCCATCCGGCAGAATGTTTCCATGCCGGATCTTCCGCGCTACTCGCCGCGCCACATCGTCGATGAAAACCTTGAGACGGCGGCAGCAGAGAAGCAGAAAGCGAAACTCGACCTGCGCTGCTCATCGACGGCCCAACCTGCAACCGATCTTTCGGGCGGCAACCAGCAGAAGGTGGCACTGGCCAAATGGCTTGCCATGTCGCCGAAGGTCCTCATCATGGATGAACCGACACGCGGCATCGACGTCGGCGCCAAGGACGAAATCTACCGCATCATGCGCGAACTCTCGGACCATGGCGTTGCCATCCTGATGATCTCCAGCGACATGGAGGAAATCATCGGCGTCAGCGACCGCGTGGCGGTGATGCACGAGGGTGAAATCGCCGGCATGCTGCAGCGCAAGGATTTGAGCGAGGAGCATATCCTTTCGCTTGCCGTGGGCCGCACGAAAAACACAAAGAAAAGGAGTGAAGCCGCATGAACCGCAAGGACCTGGGGCTTCTTATTCTGATCCTG
>JBIOWL010000245.1:0-6776 GCA_044868645.1 Aestuariivirga sp. | reverse complement strand
AAGATCCTTTACGAGGGTCCGGAACCCAACACCGTCGTGGTGCATTTCAAGGACGATGCCACCGCTTTCAACGCTGAAAAGAAGGCGGTAATTGACGGTAAAGGCGTCCTCAACCAGCGCATTTCCGAATTCCTCTTCAACAAGATCAACGAGATGGGCCTTCCCACCCATTTCATCCGCTCGCTCAACATGAGAGAGCAACTGGTTCGTGCCGTCGAGATCATCCCGCTTGAAGTGGTGGTGCGTAACGTCGCGGCGGGCTCGCTTTCGAAGCGACTCGGCATCGAGGAAGGAACGGCCCTGCCCCGCTCCATCATCGAACTCTATTACAAGAACGATAAGCTCGGCGATCCCATGGTGACGGAAGAGCACGTCACTGCCTTTGGCTGGGCGACTCCGCAGGAGATGGACGATATCGTCCACATGTCGGTGCGCATCAATGACTTCCTCTCGGGCCTCTTCCTCGGCATCGGCATCAGGCTTGTCGATTTCAAGCTGGAGTTCGGGCGATTCTATGAGAATGACATGATGCGAGTCGTGCTCGCCGATGAGATCAGCCCCGACAATTGCCGACTCTGGGACATCGCGACAAAGGACAAGCTCGACAAGGACCGCTTCCGCCGCGACATGGGCGGCCTCGTTGAGGCCTATCAGGAAGTGGCGAGAAGGCTCGGCATCATCCAGGCTAATGAGCAGCCGCCGAGAGCCCGCCCCAAGCTGGTCAAGTCAGATTAACATTCTGGATCGGGCCTCAAACCCGCCGCATTTCAAGACGATGAGGCTGCCCGTGATTTCACGGCTCGGAAACATACTGAGAGTGACTCTCACCGCTTGTCTGGCGGCATCGCTTGTTGCTCCTGCATTTGCTCAGGAGAAGAAGCAGCGCGGCCCGAATCTCATCCGTGACGCCGAGATCGAAGGCTATCTCCGCACCATTTCCCGGCCCATCTATAAGGCAGCCGGAATCAACCCCGGCGATGTCCATGTCTATGTGATCGCCGACGATCGCATCAACGCCTTCGTTGCCGGCGGTCAGCGCATCTTCGTCAATACCGGCCTCTTCTCCAGAACGAAATCTCCTGATGAGTTGATCGGCGTCATCGCTCATGAAACTGGCCACATCGCGGGAGGGCATCTGGCAAAGCTCAAGAATGAGGTGGCGCGCGCCTCGACGCAGAGCATCATCGGTATGTTGGTGGGCGTTGCAGCCGCGGTTGGCGGCGCGGCTTCAGGTAACCCCGAAGCTGCAAGGGCCGGACAAGGCATCATGCTGGGAAGCCAGGGCATCGCCCAGCGCAACTTCCTGTCCTATCAGCGTTCCATGGAAGCGGCTGCCGATCAGGCTGGCCTCAAGTTCCTCAGTGCCACCAAGCAAGACCCCAAGGGCATGCTCACGCTCTTCCAGCAGCTGGCCAATGAGTCGATCGCCTCCACCAGCCAGGCCGATCCTTATCTCTTCTCTCACCCCATGCCGCTCGACCGCATCCGCAATCTTGAGCTCGAAGCACGGAAATCGCCCTATTTCGGCCAACCAGACAATCCGGCCCAGGTGCTGCGCTATGAACTCATCAAAGCGAAGCTCATGGGCTACATGCAATCATCCCAGCGCGTCTTCCAGCGCTATCCTTCTTCCGACAAATCGCTTGAATCGCGCTATGCCCGGTCCATCGCCATGTACAGGCGCGGCGACATCAAGAACGCGCTGCCCATCCTCGACAGCCTGACAAGCGACGTGCCGCAAAACCCCTATTTCTGGGAGTTGAAGGCTCAGGCGCTTCTCGAAAATGGTCAGCCGGCGCGTGGCCTGCCTGCCATCGAGAAGGCGCGAAAACTGCTTCCCAACAATGGCTTGCTGCAAATGCTTCACGCCCAGATTTTACTTGCCACCAACGATGCGGCAAGGGCCGACCAGGCCCTCAAGCTTCTGGTGCTGGCCAAGAAAACCGAAGGCGAGGCCCCCGTCATTTTCAAATATGAAGCCCAGGCCCACGCCCTCAAAGGCGATCTTGCCCGCGCCGATTTGGCTACCGCTGAATACTACTGGATCACCGGCGAAAAGAAGCTGGCCATCGAGAAGGCGAAGAAGGCGCAAACCCGCTTCAAAAAGGGCACGCGCGAGTGGCTCCGCGCCAACGACCTCCTCACCTTTGCCGAAAACAAGGGTTAAGCCATCACGTAATTGCCATTTGCTTCTCAAATGGCAATCCGGCACCTTTCGGCGCCAATCCAAGAGGATGAAATGAAATCACTTCGCAACCTTGCCATTGCCGCCGCCATGATGGCATTGACGTGGCCCGTTTCTGCGCAATCGCTCACTGACCAGCAGAAGCAGGAGATGGGTGATTTCATCCGCTCTTACCTGCTGGAGCATCCTGAAATCCTGCGCGAAATGGCCGACAAGCTTGAACAGAAAGACCAGCAGGAAGAACAGGTCGCGCGGACAGAAGGCCTTGCCAAGCAGAAGGATATTGTCTTCCACTACGATGGCGATGCCGTGATCGGCAACCCAAAGGGTGATGTCACCATCGTCGAGTTCATGGATTACAATTGCGGCTGGTGCAAACGCTCGGTCGGCGAAGTGCAGGCGCTTGTCGAGAAAGACAAGAACCTCAGGATCGTGCTGAAGGAATTTCCAATCTTCGGACAGCATTCCGAATTCGCCGCAAAGGCCGCGCTCGCCTCCATCAGGCAAGGAAAATACTGGCCCTTCCATCAGGCCATGTTCGCCCATGAAGGACAGGTTACCGATGAAGTGGTTCTAGCAATCGCCGCGGAACAAGGCCTTGATGTGGAAAAACTCACACAAGACATGAAGGACCAGAAAATTCTGGATACGGTTTCCACCAACTACGACCTCGCCAAGACACTGAAGCTCAACGGCACGCCGGCCTTCATCGTCGATGACAAGGTGTTTCCCGGCTACCTGCCGCTTGACCAGCTTGAAGCGGCGATTGCTGAGGTGCGCTCCGGCGGCGGCTGCAAGCTGTGCTAAGCGTATTGGCACCTATTTCCTCACGCTTCCGCGCTGCAGGATGAACTGAGCTACCATAAGTAATAGCAGCGACGTCATCAGCACCACCGTGCCGACCGCATTGATCTCCGGCGTAACCCCGCGCCGGATCGCAGAGAAGACATAGATTGGCAATGTCACGTCCGGGCCGGCCACGAAGAAGGCGATGATGAAATCCTCGAAGGAAAAGGTGAAGGCGAGCAGCGCGCCCGCGAGGATGGATGGCGCCAGCAGCGGCAACACAACCTGCCGGAAGGTGCCGAACGGCGTAGCGTAAAGGTCCTCCGAAGCCTCAACAAGGCTGCGGTCCATGCCCTGCAGCCTCGCCCTAACAAGCAATGCGACAACGGCAAGATTGAACAGGACATGCGTGGCAATAACGCTCCATGTTCCCATTTGCATCCTCAACGCCCAGAGTCGCTCCGTCAGCGGATTCACGACGTCGAAGAGCGTCACAAAGGTTATGAGCGATGAGATTCCGATGACGATGCCCGGCACCATGATGGCGATATAGATCAGCGCGTCAAAGGCGACGCGCAGCCATCCCTTCATCCTTTCAAGCCCGAGGCCCGCCATTGTGCCGAACACGGCGGAAAGTGCTGCGGTGCTGAGCGCAATGGTGAGGCTCGTACCGAGGGCTTCTACAATCAAAGGATTGGAGAAAGCCTTGCCATACCACTCGGTGGAAAAGCCCTGCCAGACCATGGCCTGCTTGCCCGAATTGAAGGACAGGAACACGATCAGGCAGATCGGCGCGTAGAGGAAGACATAAATGAGCACGGCGTAAATCACCATGGCTACACCAGCACGGCGCGGCGCTGGTCCGTCTTGCCCAAGACGAAGCGCATATAGAAATAAATGGTGATGAACATGATGACGACAAGAGCGATGGCAACGGCTGCGCCGAAGGGCCAGTTCCGCGATTGCAGAAAAAGATCAACCAGTGCATTGCCGATGAAGAAGACTTTTCCACCGCCGAGATATTGCGGAAGAATGTAGTCGCCCATCAACAGTATAAACACCAGCATGGAGCCGGTGGCAACGCCGGGCAGCGAGAGCGGCAACGTCACCTGCAGAAAGGTGCGCCAGGGCGTGGCGCCTAAATCGGCCGACGCCTCCAGCAGTCGCTTGTCCAGCTTTTCAAGCGACACATAGATGGGCGGCACCATCAGCGGCAAAAAGCCATAGATTGCGCCGATAAGCACTGCCATAGGCGTATTAAGCAACCTGACATCCGCAATACCGATCCATTCCAGCCAGCTTGGAATGCCGCGCGAGCCTAGGATCATGATCCAGGCGTAGTAGCGCATGAGCTGGCTCGTCCAGAAAGGAGCCATGACCAGAACGAGCAACGTGACACGCCACTCGGGCGGCACCTTAACGGCCAGGAAATAGGCCATGGGGAATGCAGCAAGCGCCGTCAGCAACGTGCCGAGCGGCGCTAGAGTCAATGTATTGAAGAAAGCCTTTCCGCGAGCGGGAAGGTTGAGATAGTTAGCAAAGGTGAAGGCAGGTTCATACCCGCCGGCTGCCGCCCGCTCACCAAATGAAAAGACGAACATGATGACAAGCGGCAAGACCAGCAGAAAAAACAGGAGTAAACCCGCCGGTGCCAGCAGCATGGCTGTCACCAGCGGGGATCGGTGTTGCAAGTTCACGTCAACCCATCACCACTCAGGCTGACTTGAAGCGCGCCATGATCTCGGCCCGCAGCGGGTTGATGAGCGTGGCCGCTGCGCCGAACTCCAGCGGCGCTAAGGCTTCCGCCGCCGGGTAGAGGACCGGGTTCTCCAGCATCTCCTTCGGCACCAGGGCATTGGTGCGCGAGTCCGTCGATGGATAGCCGTGCGCCTTCACCTCGATGGCGTTGATGGCGGGCGTCAGCAGGAAGTCCATCAGCGCATAGGCGGCGTCAATGTTCTGGCCGCCCTTCGGAATGGCATAGAAATCGCTCCAGATCTCTCCACCCTCCTTGCCCAGCACATACTTCATCTCCGGCATGTCGCGCTGCAGCTGTACGGCATCGCCCGTCCAGCACACGGAAGCCCAGGCATCGCCGCTGATCAGCGACGGCTTGTAGTCGGAGTTGATGCCAAAGAGATGCGGCTTGCAGGCGATCAGCAGTTTTTCGGCATCCGCCAGTTCCTTCTCGTCATTGGAGTTGAAGGAATAGCCGAAATACTTGAGCGCATTGCCAATGGTCGTGAGCTGGTAGTCATGTACCATCACCCGGCCCGTCCACTCGCCCTGTGTCAGGTCGAAAAACTCCTTCCAGCTTGCGGCAGGCTGCGGTGCACTCTTGGTGTTCACCACAAACCCTGTCGTGCCCCAATCTTTCGGCACGGCATAGGTCTTGCCGTCAATAATGCCCTCGGCGGTAAAACGCTGTTCCTGCGTCGTGGGATCGTAGTTCGGCAGGCGTTTGAGATCGAGCTCTTCGATGAGGCCCAGTTCCTTGTAGGTGGAGATGGTGTAGTTGGTGGGAACGAAGAGATCCCATCCCGTCGATCCCGCCTGCAGCTTCGCCAGCATTTCCTCGTTGGAGCCGAACACCGCCACATTGATCTTGACGCCTGTGTCAGCGGTGAACTTGTCCAGGTTCTCTTGGGCAAAGTAGCTGGGCCATGTAGTGAAGTTCACAGTACCCGAAAGCGCCGCATAGGCCTTGCGGGGCCGGAGGCCCGGTACTGCGCTACCGAGCACCGAGGTTGCAAGCCCCAGTCCGGTTACCCCGAGGAAGTGGCGGCGGCTGACACTGCCCTTCTGGTAACGCCTCAGTTCTTCGAGGAACTTGGCGGCTGTCATATGGTCCGGAATATCTTTCATGTCTGTCTCCCTTTTCTTGGTCTATACATCAGCGAGAACGAGGGCTGCGCTCTTTGCCCAGCCAGCTGCGACGTTGTCACCAATCTCGAATGTGCCGCTTTCCCGCTCTGTCTTGCGCGGCACCTGCACTGCAAATTCCCCCAGCTTTTCGCTCGCAAGGCGATAATGCGTAAACTCTCCGACGAAGATGCGGTTGAGCACCTTTGCGTCTGCCACAACGGCAAGTCCCTTGGGCAGGTTCTTGCGTGAACCGGAGAGCTCAATCATTTCTGGCCTGACACTGAGGACTGTTCCTTCGCGAGGGCCTGCAAACATGTTCGACTTGCCGACAAAATCCGCGACATACCTGTTCACCGGCTGGTCGTAGAGCTCGCGCGGCGTACCCAGCTGGACGATGCGGCCCTCACGCATGACGCAAACCCGGTCCGACATGGAAAGCGCTTCTTCCTGATCATGGGTTACGAGAAGAAAAGTGATGCCCACGCTGCGCTGCAGATTCTGCAACTCGATTTGCATCTCTCCCCTTAACTTTCTGTCCAGTGCAGCTAGCGGTTCATCCAGCAACAGTACTGCCGGCCGGTTGATCAGCGCTCGGGCGAGCGCCACACGCTGTTGCTGGCCGCCGGAAAGCTCATAGACGCGCCGTGCGCCCAATCCTGTAAGCCTGACCAGCGCCAGCGCTTCTTCGGCGGATTTGGCGAGCGATTGCCGATCCGGCCTCGGCCGCCTCTGTCGCAGGCCATAAGTGACATTGTCTTCAACATTGAGATGCGGGAAGAGCGCATAATGCTGAAACACCATGTTAACAGGGCGCTTGTAAGCGGGAGTTCCCGTCATCAGCCGGCCCTGGATATATACATCCCCCTCTGTGGGCTGCTCGAAACCTGCGATCATACGCAGCGAAGTTGTCTTTCCGCAGCCTGATGGACCCAGAATGGAA
>JBIOWL010000244.1:0-10918 GCA_044868645.1 Aestuariivirga sp. | reverse complement strand
GGACCCTGTGGCAGAGATGTGCGAGCGCCTGCCCGAGCGCATCCGCTCCGGCGAATTCACGGTGATGAAGACGAAGCAGTGATGCACTCCTCCCCTGTTTACGGGGGAGGTGTCATTGCGCAGCAATGACGGAGAGGGCCCTCTCCGTCACTCACTTGCGTGAGTGACACCTCTCCTCAAGCGGGAGAGGAGATCATTTGTCAAATCTCCAGCGACATGAAGGTGGAGTTCTTGTCGAGATTGTAATCGGCGAAGGGCGGGCATTCCGAAAAACCGTGGCGGGCATAGAGGGCGCGGGCCGGGGCGAAATAGTCGAAGGAGCCGGTTTCAAGATAAAGACGCTTCAGTTTCATCTCGCGCGCCTTTTCCATGATGTGACGGAGCATGGCACTTCCAACGCCTGACCCACGCGCCTCCTTCAATGTGTGCATGGATTTGATTTCACCGTCATCAGCATTCATGCGCTTCAAGGCGCCGACACCCATCAGCATATCGCCGTCCCAGGCGGACCAGAAGGAGACATCCGGTTGCTTGAGACGTGAGAGATCGAAGACATGGGCAGAGCCCGGGGGCGTTACCGAGATATTGGTGTCGAAATGAAATTTGAGCATGGCGATGACCTGCGGATCGTCGAGGCCGCCATCAATAATCTTCAGCATCAGAGATCCACCACCACGCGGCCCCTCACCTTTCCCGCAACGATGTCGGCGGCGATGCGCGGCACATCCTCAAGCTTCACATGGGAGGTGAGTGCCTTGAGCTTTGCCATGTCGACGTCACGCGCCAGGCGCTCCCATGCAGCGCGGCGCCTGGGCAATGGCGTTGTCACGGAGTTGATGCCGATCAGCCTCACGCCGCGCAGGACAAATGGCGCGACAGTGGCGGGCAGGTCCATGCCCTGGGCGAGGCCCACTGCGCAGATCACGCCTTCCTCCTTTGTTTGCGAGAGGATGTTGGCAAGAGTTACCGAGCCCACATTGTCGATCCCGCCGGCCCAGCGCGCCTTGGCGAGCGGTTTCACCGGGCCGTTCAGTTCCTTGGCATCAAGGATCGAAGCCGCGCCAAGCGATTTGAGGAATTGTTCTTCTTCCGGGCGGCGCGTGGCGGCGACAGTGGTGAATCCCAATTTAGACAGGAGCACCAGCGCCACGGAACCCACGCCACCTGCCGCGCCTGTGACAACAATCTCGCCCTGCTCCGGCCTCACGCCCTGCTCTTCCAGCGCCATCACGCAAAGCATGGCGGTGAAGCCCGCAACGCCGATTGCCATGCAATCCGCCAGGTTCAAGCCCTTCGGCACAGGCACCAGCCAATCGCCCTTGACGCGCGCAATTTCAGCAAAGCCGCCATGGTGACCTTCACCCACGCCCCAGCCGCCGAGGATCACCTCATCGCCCTTCTTCCAGGCAGGATGGCTGCTCTCTTCGACAATGCCTGCAAAATCAACGCCGGGGATCAACGGGAACTTGCGGACGATGGGGCCTTTGCCGGTGACGGCAAGGCCATCCTTGTAGTTGACCGAGGAATGCTTCACGGCAACCGTGACATCGCCTTCCATCAGGTCGGCGCGATTGAAGTTGACGATCTCGGCCTTCTGGCCCGTATCCGTTTTGCTGACAAGAATTGCGCGAAATGTATTGTTCATGCTGATAGGGCCTCAAGAAAGCGGATGGGTTGGCCGCGCGCGGGTGCTCTGATTTCGCCCTGCCACATGGCGAGAGAGCCACGCAGCATCGTTCCCACGGGCCAGCCGGTTACTGTCACGCCATCGTAAGGCGTCCATTTGCTTCTGCTCTCGATCCAGCTGTTGCCGATGGTTTCACGATGCTTGAGATCAACGATGGTGAAGTCGGCATCATAGCCTTCAGCGATGCGGCCCTTGCCCGCAATGCCGAAGATGCGCTGGGGGCCATGGGCCGTGAGATCGACAAAGCGTTGAAGCGAGAGACGCCCCGCATTCACATGGTCCAGCATGATGGGGACAAGTGTCTGAACGCCTGTCATGCCGGAAGGTGACCCCGGATAGGGTTTAGCTTTTTCCTCCAGCGAATGAGGCGCATGGTCGGAGCCCAAAACATCGACAAGGCCGGAGGCGATGGCCTTCCACAAAGCGTCCCGGTGGCGTTTGTCGCGTACCGGCGGATTCATCTGCAATTTGGTGCCGAGGCACGCATAATCATCGGCGCTGAGTGTGAGGTGGTGTGGCGTCACCTCCACCGTTGCCACATCACGATGCGAAGCAAGCAACGGCAATTCCTCCGCCGTCGAGATGTGAAGCACATGGATGCGCTTGCCATGTTTGCGGGCGATGCCCAGGAGCCTTTCGGTGCAAAGCCGCGCGGCTTCTTCATCACGCCAGACAGGATGGCTTGAGGGATCGCCTGCGCGCTGGAAGGACACACGCTCACGGAGACGCATTTCATCTTCACTGTGGAAGGCGGCGCGGCGCGCGAGCTTCGAAATGATGGCCTCAAGGCCGTTGTCATCTTCAACCAGCAGATCGCCTGTCGATGAGCCGGCGAAGACCTTGATGCCGGCTGAGCCCTCCAGCTTCTCAAGAGCGGGTACCTGCAAGACATTGTCCCTTGTGCCGCCCACATAGAAAGCGAAGTCGCAGAACATGCGGTTCTTCGCCCGCGCCACCTTGTCGGCCAGCAATTCGGCTGTCACCGTTGTGGGCTTGGTGTTGGGCATTTCAAAAACGCCGGTCACACCGCCCATCACGGCGGCGCGGCTTCCCGTTTCCAAGTCTTCCTTGTGCTCAAGGCCCGGTTCGCGGAAATGCACCTGGCTGTCGATGACACCCGGCAGCACATGGAGGTTCCGGCAATGCAGCGTCCGCGCTGGCCCGAATTCGGAAACATCGCCAATGGCGATGATGCGGCCCTTGTCCACGGCGATATCACCCACGGCGATGGCGCCGGGGGTGGCCACGGTGCCGCCCTTCAAAACCAGATCAATGGCCCTCGCCACCTGCAATGCTCGCTGCTTGAATGTCTATGGCCTGCTTCGTAAATGGGTGGCTTAACCGTTGCAAGCACCATGAGAGTTCCCTTTGCCAGACAGGTTCTACCCAACCGCGCCCTGATCCGGCTGGCTGGCGAGAATGTGCTTTCCTTCCTCAACAACATCATCACGACTGATGTCGGAGAATTGCCGCCGGAACAGATCGCCTACGGAGCGCTGCTTTCGCCGCAAGGCAAGATTCAGCATGAGATGTTCGTCATCAACGAAGGCGATTCTGTTCTCATCGACTGCGTGCGGTCGCAACGCGAAGACCTGATGCGCAAGCTGGTGATGTATCGCCTGCGCGCCAAGATTTCGATTGAGGCCGAAGACAGCAAGGCGGTCGTTGGCGATGCCTCCATGGGTGGTCCCTACGCCGATCCTCGATTGGCTGTGTTAGGCAAACGTGACCCAGTAATCGGCGCAAGCGGCGGAGTGAGAATGGCCTATGATGCTTATCGCCTGTCACTCGGCATTCCCGATGGGGAGAGCGACATCAGCGTCAATGAGCATTTTCCCCATGAGGCCAATCTCGATCTGCTGAATGGCCTGAGCTTCAGCAAGGGCTGCTATGTGGGGCAGGAAGTGGTGTCGCGCATGCAGCACAGGGGCACGGCGCGCTCACGAATGCTGCCTGTAACCTGTGACGGCCCAGCGCCAGCAAGAGGAACGGCCATCACATCGGGTGAGCAGCAGATTGGAACAATTCTGTCGTCACAGGGTTCACAGTCGATGGCATTGATCCGGCTGGACCGATTGGCGGAAGTGAAAGCGCCATTGCTGTCAGCAGGTGTCAGGGTTCATGTGCATAAGCCGGAGTGGATGACCATTGATGTAACCATTCCAGAGGCGGCGCGATGACGGCGGTGAAGCATGAAGACGGGATTTGCCGCTGCGGCTGGTGCGGCACGGATCCACTCTATGTGCGCTATCACGATACGGATTGGGGTGTTCCGGAATATGACTCGCGCGCGCTTTTCGAAAAGCTGATCCTCGATGGCTTTCAGGCGGGGCTTTCCTGGATCACCATCCTCCGGAAGCGCGAGAATTTCCGCGCAGCCTTCGACGGCCTCAGGCCGGAGGTGATCGCAGCTTACGACCGCCGCAAGATCGGGCGCCTGATGAAGGACGAAGGCATTGTGCGGAACCGCCTCAAGATCGAAGGCACGGTTGAAAGCGCCAAGGCCTATCTGGAGATGGAGGATTTCTCGGCCTATCTCTGGAACTTCATCGATGGGAAGCCGGTGCAAAACCGTTTCAGGAGCCTGAAACAGGTTCCTGCGGAAACGCCGCTGGCACAGAAAATCTCAAAGGATCTCAAGAAGCGCGGTTTCAAATTCTGCGGGCCTACAATCGTCTATGCTTTCATGCAGGCCTGCGGGCTCATCAATGACCACCTTGTTGATTGTCACCGCCACGAAGCGGTGAAAAGGCTGGTGCGCTGATGGCGAAGTCTCCTCCTCCCCGCGCCTGGCAGAGGATGCTCTCAGGCCGCCGCCTCGACCTTCTCGATCCTTCGCCACTCGACATTGAGATTGAGGATATTGCCCATGGGCTGGCGCGTGTTGCCCGCTGGAACGGGCAGACCAGCGGCGATCATGCCTTTTCGGTGGCGCAGCATTGCGTGCTGGTCACGCGCATTTTCAAACACATCACTCCACAGGCAAAGAGGGAGGAACAGCTTGCGGCGCTGCTCCATGATGCTCCGGAATATGTGATCGGCGACATGATCTCGCCCTTCAAGGCGGCATTGGGCGTCGACTACAAGGCTTTCGAACACAAGCTGCTTGCGGCCATCCATCTGCGCTTCGGACTTCCCGCCACAATCAACAACGGCCTCACCTCGTCCATCAAACAGGCGGACCGCATGGCGGCCTATCTGGAAGCCACGCAACTTGCCGGATTTTCCATCGGCGAGGCCGGAACTTTTTTTGGAACGCCAAAAGGACTCGGCGGATTTGATGCTACACTCGTTCCGCAAGCGCCCAATGAGGCTGCGGCCGAGTATTTGTCGCTGTTCCACAATCTGCAGGTGAAAGGATGATTGTCGTCAGTTCGTTGAGGGAAGCGCAGGAGCAGATCGTCCGCCATGGTGCAAGCCATGTGGTGAGCATCCTTGGGCCCGAAACGCCGCACCGGACCTTTGACGGCATCGTGGACGGCAAGCATCTGAAACTCACCTTCCATGACATTGTGCTCACGGCTGAGGGGATGCTGGCGCCGCAGACGAGCCATCTCGACACGCTGGTGTCGTTCTACCGCTCATGGGACCGGGAAGCGCCCATGCTCATCCATTGCTGGGCGGGGGTGAGCCGTTCCACCGCCGCCGCCTATATAGCCAAATGCGTGTTCGAGCCGAAGCGCGATGAGTATGATATCGCTTGGGAATTGCGACAGGCCTCGCCTTCAGCAACGCCTAACTCACGCATGATTGCCATGGCAGACGAGCTTCTGGGGCGCGAGGGACGAATGCAAAGAGCCATCACCGAGATCGGACGCGGTGAAGATGCATTTGAAGGCGTGCCCTTTATCCTGAAACTTTAGATGGCCTCATAAACATATGAAATTGCCGCACTTTCGACATGAGAAGGAGATCCTCGCGGAGGGTCTCACGGTGTGCGGCATTGATGAGGCGGGGCGCGGACCTTGGGCAGGACCTGTGGTTGCGGCGGCGGTTATTCTCGATCCCCGGAAAATTCCCAAGGGCATCAATGACTCAAAGAAGCTGACGCCGGAGAGACGCGAGGAACTGTTCCCGGCCATCATTCAATCGGCGCGGGTCGGGGTCGGCGCGGCATCGACGGAAGAGATTGACGAGATCAACATCCTGCAGGCGACCTACCTTGCGATGTCGCGTGCGGTTGCTGCTCTCGATCCGCAACCGGCATTTGCGCTCATCGACGGCAACCGGGCGCCGCCACTTTCCATTCGCGTCCAGACCATCATCGAGGGTGATGCGATTTCCCTATCCATTGCGGCAGCTTCCATTGTCGCCAAGGTGACACGCGACAGGATTATGCATGAAATTGAGGCACTGCATCCCGGCTATGGCTTTTCCTCTCATAAGGGCTATGGCACGCTGGCCCATGCCGAGGCTTTGCAACGGCTCGGGCCCTGCCCTGCCCACCGGAAAAGCTTTTCGCCTGTCTTTGCGTTGTTAGATTTGCGGGTTCGATGATAGGTTGAAACGGTGAAGCCGAAAGCCACCAATCACCGTCCCTTTGAACGCAAACTTGTACCCATCCTCTCACTGGATGTGGATGGCTTCACAAGGCTTACCGAACGCGATGAAAACGAGAGCATGCTGGCCGTTTCGCGCCTGTTCCGGGACGAGGTAGAAGCCAAGGTGGGTGAGGATGGCGGCACGGTTTTCAAGACCATGGGCGACGGCATGCTCATCGAATTCACCAGCGTTGTGAATTCCGTAAACTGGGCCGCGAGGCTCTTACAGAAACTTCACGACGAGCCGGTGCTTATGCCGGGCGGTGAGGCCCTGCAATTGCGCATCGGCATCGTGCTGGCGGACGTCATGGTTGACGGCAAGGACCGTTTCGGCACGGGCGTCAACCTAGCGGTGCGGGTAGAGAACTGTGCGCCTCCCGGGGGCGTTGCCATCACCAAGTGGATTCGCGAGTTCCTGGATGGCCGCACCTCGCTCACCTTCACCGACATCGGTTCCCAGCTCTTCAAGAATGTCAGCCATTCCATCAGGATCTTCATCTGGCATCCCGATTCCGTTGCGCAGCAGCGCAAGGCGGCGGAGTTTGCCCGTGCAACGAAAGCGCCGGATATGCCTTCCGGCCGGCCTTCGCTTGTCGTCCTGCCCTTCGAGAACCTGAGCAGCGAGACAGGCAATGAACATGTGGCCGACGGTGTTGTCGAGGAAGTGACTGCCACGCTCTCGCGCATCGGCGACATTCTGGTGATCGCCCGCAATTCCGCCTTCGCCTATAAGGGGCGCAATGTGGATGTGCGGCAGGTGGGGCGGGAACTAGGCGTGCGCTATGCGCTGGAAGGCAGCGTGCGGAAAGCGGGACAGCGTCTTAGGATCACAGCGCAGCTCGTTGAAACCGAAACAGGCGCTCATATCTGGGCAGGACGCGAGGAAGGCGAAAGCGGCGATATCTTCGACCTGCAGGACCGCATTGCGGAACTGGTAGCGGGCGCAGTGCATCCATCGGTCCGCAGCGCGGAAGTAGAACGGGCGCGCACCAAGAGGCCCGACAGCCTTGAGGCCTATGATCTGGTGATGCGCGCGCTACCGCATCTCTGGGCGCACCGCATGGCGGAAAATCCAGAGTCCATAAAGCTGCTGACAAAAGCGCTGGAAACAGATCCCAACTATGGTCTGGCGGCTGCGCTGTGTGCCTGGGCTCATGCACAGCAGATCGTCTATAACTGGACTGACGATGTGGAGCGCGAGCGCGAGGCAGGCATGCGTTTGATCGAGAAGGCAGCCCGCCACCTCGGCGAAGACGCAACGGGACTGACTGCGCTTGCAACAGCCGTCATGCTCTTGGAAGGAAATGCGGCGCGGGCCCTTCCTTTCGTGGAGCGGGCGCTTGCCATCGATCCCAATCATTCCTGGGCCTGGACACGGCGCGGCTTCGGGCTCGTCTATACCAACCGGCCTGATGAGGCGATCTCATCCTTCACCAAGGCGCAGCGCTTATCACCGCTGGATCCCTTTGCCTTTAACATGCGGATCGGCGTGGGGCTTGCGCATTTCACGGCGGGGCGTTTCCAGGAAGCCTGCCGCTATCCGAAGATGGTGCTCGACGAACGGCCCGGCATGACATGGCCCTACCGGGATCTTGCCTCCTTCCTTGCCCAGGCCGGCGACATTGAGGGTGCGAAAAAAGCATTGGCGGAATTCCTCTACCTGCGGCCGCCCGTATCGCTTGCGAGCCTCCGCGACAGCCTGCGTTTCATGCAACAGCCCTTGCTCGATCTCTACATCGACGGTTTGCGCAAGGCGGGACTGCAATAGAACCGCCGGGATTAACCATAAGAGGCGAAAGCGATTCACGCTGAGTCCGTGAAGATTCATAACCCATACGCAACAAGTGATTTGTGTTTCGGGTTTGGGCATGGGCTTTGTCGATCAATCGGTGCAGCAGGACGTCAGTCCACTGATCAACCGCATCCTCGTCGGCGATTGCCTGACGGAACTCAAAAAGATTCCCGCCGCTTCGGTTGATCTCGTTTTTGCCGACCCACCTTACAATCTCCAACTCAATGGCGATCTCACGCGCCCAGATCAGAGCCGTGTCGATGCGGTTGACGATGACTGGGACAAGTTCTCTGATTTCGCCACCTATGACGCCTTCACACACGCCTGGCTTGCCGAGTGCCGCCGCATCCTCAAGCCCAATGGCGCCATCTGGGTGATCGGCAGCTATCACAATATCTTCCGCGTGGGCTCCATCATCCAGGATCTAGGCTACTGGGTGCTGAACGATGTCGTTTGGCGCAAGGTGAACCCGATGCCCAATTTTCGTGGGCGGCGCTTCACCAATGCCCATGAGACGTTGATCTGGGCTTCGCGCGAGCAGAAATCGAAATACTGCTTCCACTATGAAGCGATGAAGATTTTCAACGACGATTTGCAAATGCGTTCGGATTGGACCTTGCCACTGTGCACGGGCGCCGAGCGATTGAAAGATGGAAAAGGACAGAAAGTGCACCCCACGCAGAAACCGGAAGCGCTGTTGCAGCGCGTGATGCTCGCCACCACCAATGCGGGCGACGTGGTGCTTGATCCTTTCTTCGGCACGGGAACGACAGGCGCAGTCGCCAAGCAGTTGGGACGGCGCTTCATCGGAATCGAGCGCGATGAAGGCTATGCCCATGCAGCGCGCGAACGCATAAATGCAGTTTCGCAACTTTCGGAAGAAGCATTGAAAACAACCACGGCCAAGCGGGCCGAGCCTCGCATACCCTTCGGCAACCTGATTGAGCGCGGGCTCGTCAAGGCGGGAGAGACACTGTTCGATCCCACAACACGCATTGCCGCCAATGTGCGGGCCGATGGTTCCATCGCCTGCAAGGACAATTCAGGCTCGATCCACAAGATCGGTGCCCACGTGCAGGGTGCGGAAGCCTGCAATGGCTGGACCTTCTGGCATGTGCGCCGCGGCGGCAATCTGGTTCCCATCGATATTCTGCGCCAGCAGCTCAGGGCCGAAATGACTCCTGTCGCATGACCGAACGTTTCGTGCGCGCCGGGGTTATATCCGACGCGGCCAATATTGCCCGCATCTACAATCAAGGGATAGCCGACCGCATCGCCACCTTCGTTACCGAGCCTCGCACCGCAACACAGATTGAGGCGTGGTTCGCGCAGGACTATCCAGTGGTGGTTTCAGGCCGTGGCGATGAGATCATGGCGTTTGCCGTGGCCCAGCCTTATCGCGTCGCTCCGCATTATCACGGGGTGCGCGAATTCTCTGTCTATGCGGCGCGGGAGGCGCGAGGGCAAGGCTATGGCGCCGATGCACTGACCGGTCTTTCGGATCTTGCAAGAGAGCGCGGATGCTGGAAGCTCGTCTCGCGCATCTTCCCAGAAAACACCGCAAGCCGGGTACTTTGTGCAAGAAACGGCTTCCGGGAAGTCGGGATCTACGAGAAGCACGGGCGGCTGGAGGGAAGGTGGCGTGACGTGGTGATCGTCGAGAAGCTGCTCATCTGAGCTGCAGGAAATGCGATTGCGAGCCGGACGCCTTGGCGCTAGCACTGAGCCATGATGAAAGCGCGGCAACAGACCTCCTACCTCTTTGATCTCGACGGCACGCTGATCGACAGCGTCTATGACCACGTCATGGCCTGGCATAAGGCGCTTCTCGATGAGGGCATTGAAGTGTCGGTGTGGCGTGTGCACCGCCGCATCGGCATGTCGGGCGGTTTGTTCGCTGCGGCACTGGCAAGAGAACTCGGCCGCGAACTCGATGAGGCTACACGGGTGCGGCTGCGGGCCGGACACACTAGGCATTACAATGCAGTTTCGGCAGGCACACGCCCTCTTCCCGGCGCGAGGGAGCTTCTCGCCCATCTTTCCGAGAATGATATCCCCTGGGCCATTGCCACTTCGGGGCGCATGGAAACGGCAGCACCTGTTCTTGCAACGCTCGGCATCAATCCGGAGCATCATGTGGTCATCACGCGCGACATGGTGCGCTATGCCAAGCCCGATCCCGATCTCTTCATTGCGGCGGCGGAGAAATTGGGAACAGACATCCGCAGCGCCTGCATCGTCGGCGATGCAGTGTGGGACATGCTGGCGGCACAGCGCGCCGGTGGATTGGGAATTGGGTTGCAGTCAGGCGGTTATGGTGTTGAGGAGCTGGAACGGGCCGGCGCCTATCGTGTCTATGAGGACCCGGCAGATTTGCTGAAGCATATCGATGAAGTGGGTGGGAGAAGGTAGGTTCTTGCATTCGTCATCCCGTGCAAGGGCGAAGCCCGCGACACGGGACCCCCTGAATTAGTTCCAACGCTGAGGTGCTTCAATGGGTCCCGGCTTTCGCCGGGATGACGATTTGGGTTCGCTGCTGGTTCTGGATCATCTTTCTCGCATGGGCGACGACCTTGCGCATGACGCTTGGAAGAGCTTCAGCATCGACATCCTGAGCAGCAACCCAGCGGCAGTTGGCGGGCGGCGGTGCGTCGTCAATCGCTGCAGCGAGCACCGTGATCTCAAGATGGAAATGCGTGAAGGTATGTTCCACCTTCCCAGGAAACTTGCGCCATTGGGCTTTGAGTGGTGCTTTGCCCTCCGGTAGTTTCTCAGTCCATTCCGAACCCGGCACTTCCATCATGCCGCCAAGCAGGCCTTTCTCCGGACGGCGGCGCAAAAGGACCGCGCCATCTGCACGCGTCAGCCAGTAGGCATAGCCCCGTCTGGTTGGAATGG
>JBIOWL010000243.1:0-3198 GCA_044868645.1 Aestuariivirga sp. | reverse complement strand
GCCTTCAATGCATCAAGCCCGGTGCGGATGATGGGCGTTGCAAATTCCAGATAGCCGAATTCCACCGGATATTGCGGCAGGCGCTTTTTCAAGTGCTCGGAGAGCACGGCGAATTCGCGCACGGCATCGCCATCGCGGCTGCCGTGGCCGCAGAGCATCACACCCAATTTTTCCTGCATGATCTGCCTTTCCCAACAGGCAACGCCGCCAATGGCGGGGAAAGGCAGCTTCCGGACTAGGCGCCCGTCAGGGTCCGCCGCACCGGAGTGGCTTCCAGCCCCGTGAGTGGGGCGCTGCAAAATCTCTTCTAGTCGAAGGCGGCCAATGTCACAAGCGCAGCCGCGACGCTTTGAGGGTCAAAACTCCACGCCCTTCTGGGCTTTCACGCCGGAGCGGAAAGGGTGCTTCACCATTTCCATCTCAGTCACGAGGTCGGCCATTTCGATCAGTTCGTCCTTGGCGTTACGCCCGGTGATGACGATGTGCTTGTCCATGGGGCGCGAGGCCAGCACGGCTTTCACTTCCTCCCAGGGCAGATAATCATAGCGCAGCACGATGTTGAGTTCATCGAGCAGAACCATGTGAAGCTCCGGGTCGGCGATCATGCGCTTGGCTTCCTCCCAGCCGGCGCGTGCATGAGCGATGTCGCGGTCACGGTCTTGCGTTTCCCAAGTGAAGCCTTCGCCCATGGCCTTGATGGTGACGAGGTCGGGGAATTTCTCCAGCACGGTGCGCTCGCCCGTGCCCCAGGCGCCTTTCACGAATTGCACGACACCGGATTTGAGGCCGTGGCCCACATGGCGGAAGATCATGCCGAAGGCGGCAGTGGACTTGCCCTTGCCCTTGCCGGTGTGAACGATGAGAAGGCCGCGCTCGATGGTCTTGCCCGCCATGATCTTGTCGCGGGCGGCCTTCTTCTTCGCCATCTTCTCGTGATGGCGGGCGCTGTCGCGTTCGAGTTCCTCGCTCATTGGGTGAGCTCCTTTAATCGTCCGTGTACGGAATTCAGGCGCGGTTGCCAGAGTCCGCGCAAGATCGCTTCATCGAAACGCTGCGCCATCTCTTTCAATGCGCTCGGGTTGTTTTCCGCCATGAACGCCCTCGTGTCATCATCGGCGATATAGGCGTCATAGGCGAGATCAAAGTGGTGGGACTTCACGGCATCGGCGGTGGCAGCGAAGGCGAACATGTAGTCGACGGTCGCGGCGATCTCGAAGGCGCCCTTGTAGCCGTGGCGCTTCACGCCGTTGATCCATTTCGGATTGACGACGCGGGAACGGACAACGCGCGCCACTTCCTCTTCCAGTGTGCGGACCAGCGGGCGTTCGGGCCTCGAATGATCATTGTGATAGATGCGCGGCTTCTTGCCCGACGCGGTTTCGACAGCAGCGCTCATGCCGCCTTCAAACTGGTAATAGTCATCCGAGTCCAGAATATCATGTTCCCGGTTGTCCTGATTGTGGATCACAGCCTCGATGATGGCAAGGCGCGATGTGAACGCGCTTTCAGCGCTGCGGCCATTTTCCTTTGCGCCATAGACGTAAGCGCCCCAGGTCACATAGGCGGCGGCAAGATCGGCGCGGGATTGCCAGATGCCTTCATCAATCAACGCCTGTAGCCCCGCGCCATAGGCGCCGGGCTTTGCGCCGAAGATGCGCGCGGTGGTGAGCGAGGCGGCAAGGGGGTTGTCTTCCGGGTCTTCATCGAGCGCCGCCACCGCTTGAACCGCCTTGTCGATGAGTTCGATCTGCGCAGGGAATGCGTCGCGGAAGAGGCCGGAGATGCGCAACGTTACATCCACGCGCGGGCGGCCCAGTGCGGCAAGCGGCTGCACTTCAAAGCCGGTGACGCGCCAGCTTGCGGTGTCCCAAACCGGCTTCGCGCCGAGCAGCCACAGGGCCTGCGCGATGTCATCGCCCCCGGTTCTCATGTTTGCGGTGCCCCAGCAGGAGAGCCCGGCATTCTTCAGATGCGAGCCCGTGTCCTGGAAGTGGCGGGCGAGCAAAGCTTCCGCTGAAGCCTTACCAAGCTGCCATGCGGCAGGTGTTGGCAGGGTGCGGTTGTCGATGGAGAAGAAGTTGCGCCCCGTGGGAAGGACATCGAGCCGCCCACGCGTCGGCGCGCCAGAAGGGCCGGGTGGGATGGATTTTCCGTCGAGCGTGCGCAGAAGGTTTTTGATTTCATTTGCGCCACAGGATTGCAGTGTGGGGCGGAGGGCATTGTTGATGAAGTGCAAAACTTCCGCAACTTTTCCGTCATCCCGGCACAAGCCGGGATCCAACTCATCGGGCGAAGTGGGCCCCGGCTTCCGCCGGGGTGACGAAATTAGAGAGGCGGCGAGCAATTCCAGTCTTTCAACCGTGTCTCCGTGAGTGCGCCAGGGATCACCTGAGACCGATTGCAGCGCATTGGGACGCGGGCCACCCCACGGCTTAGCAAATTCGCAATCAAGCGGATCGAAGCTCAAGTGCAGATCATCGGCCAGTGCGCGGATCAGCGACCGATTTCCGCCAGTGCCATCGCCGCGTGGCATGCGGGTGAGGGCCACCAGCAAATCCGTTTCCTGCTGGTCCTTCGGGCTTTCGCCCAGAATGTGCAGGCCATCGCGGATCTGCGCCTCCTTGAGATCGCAAAGGAAGGTGTCGAGCCGTTGCAGGTCTGTATCATCATCGCCTGTGAAGCCAGCGTCCTTGTCCAGCTTGTGATGGCGGGTGAGATCGAGAATTTTTTCTTTCAGCAGTGAGAGACGGCGGCGATCGAGGCCCGAGGCTAGATAATATTCGTCCACCAAGGCTTCGAGGTCCTTGAGCGGTCCATAGGATTCGGCGCGGGTCAGCGGCGGTGTCAGGTGATCAATGATGACAGCGGCGGCGCGGCGCTTGGCAGCGGTGCCTTCACCGGGGTCATTGACGATGAAGGGATAGAGGTGGGGGACAGGTCCGAGCACGGCATCGGGGAAACATTCCTCCGAAAGCCCCACTGATTTTCCCGGCAGCCACTCGAGGTTCCCGTGCTTGCCGTTGTGAATGATGGCGTGGGCGCCGAAGACACGGGCCAGCCAGAGATAGGCAGCGATGTAGTTGTGCGGCGGCACAAGCGCCGGGTCGTGATAGGTTTCCTTGGGATCGATGTTGTAGCCGCGCGCCGGCTGGATGCCGACGGCGATGTTGCCGAAGGTGAGAAACGGCAATTGAAATG
>JBIOWL010000242.1:0-13577 GCA_044868645.1 Aestuariivirga sp. | reverse complement strand
ACAGCTGGCGGATACTGTTCTGACACCGCATCCCGCGACGCGAGTCCTGCGCTCCAAATTTCCAGCAATCAGTATTTTTGCGGCAAACCGGATCGGCAGTCCGGCCAGTCCTTTAGAAGTCAACGATCCCGAGGATGCACTGATAACAAGAGCACGGCTTGAGGTGACGGTCCGGCGCCTGCCGCCGGGCGGCGCAACGTTCCTGTCGCGCCTTGTTGCGGGTGAAACGCTTGGCGCAGCGGCTGCGGCGGCATTTGCCGATTGTCGGCAGTTTGACCTTTCGGCCAATATTGCCGGAATGATCGAGGCCGGAGCCTTCATTGCTGTAAATCCTGGAGGACGATCAACATGACCTTTGAGCGGCAACGCGACCGCGGCTGGCTAGCGGTTATCGGCGGTCTCATCGAGCTTGGAACTGGCGTTATACGCGCCATCGCCCAACCGTCCATGACGCAACTCATTTTGCGCTTTGCCCTGGCGGTTCCGTTCTGGCGTTCGGGTGTCAACAAATGGGATGGCTTTCTTCAACTCAACGACACCGCAATCCTGCTTTTCAGTTCGGAATTCCAGCTGCATCTGCCTGGTGGCCCCTATGCTTTTCCCGCGCCTGCGGTCATGGCGTTTGCCGCAGGTTCGGCGGAAATCCTCCTGCCCATACTCCTCGTTCTGGGACTGGCGACACGCTTTGCAGCTCTTGGGCTGCTGGTGATGACGATTGTCGTACAGCTCACCGTGCCCGGCGGCTGGCCTCTGCACTTGACCTGGGCTGCCATGGCACTCGCCATCATGGCGTGGGGTCCGGGGCGTTTGTCACTCGATCATCTGATCAAGGCACAGTGGCAATGAGCGACCAGCGCCGTTCGGTTTCATCATAAACGTGTAGTTCGCCGAGCGCGATGTCGAACCACGCGCCGTGGATCGAAATTTCCCGCTTGTTCTCCCGCATGCGCAGCCACGGAAATGTGCGCAAGTTTGCCAGCGAATGCTCCACCGAAGCGCGCTCCACCGCCCTCTGCAGGTCATTGCTATGGTCGTGGTCGTGCCTGACTGCATCGGCCACATCACGCACATCCGACATCCACTTGCCGATGAAATCGCCAGTGGAAAGCGGATCGCTGCCATCGACAATGGCGCGTATACCGCCGCAGCGGCCATGCCCCATGACCACGACGTGCTCCACGCCAAGACCGATCACCGCAAACTCGATCGCGGCGCTCGTCGCATGGTGCTTGCCGTCGGGGGCGTAAGGCGGCACCAGATTGGCCACATTGCGCATGACGAAGATTTCCCCGGGACCGGCATCGAAGATCGTCTCCGGCGCGGCGCGCGAGTCGCAACAGGCAATGATCATCGTCGTGGGCTTCTGCAGCCCCTGCCCCAGCCTGCTGTAGCGGTCGGCTTCCGCCGCATAGCGTCCCCGCCGGAAATTGGCATAGCCATCGAGAAGTTTTGCAGGGAGCGTCATGGCAAAGACCCTTAGCCCGCTCAGGCGAACCCGATCAACAGGCTTGCCAGTTCTCGGGAAGGAAGGATAAGCGGAGCCATGAGCAAGGTCACGGCACTCTTCCCCACACACATCTATCGCGCTGATGCCATTGCAGGTGCGCGCCTCAATGCTGAACTGGAAGTGGCCGCCCTTTCGCTCAGCCGCGATGATGCAGCGGGCCTCCACTGGTGCGAGAAGCATGGCTATCCCGGCTACACCTCCTATGCCTCATTGAATGACTTGCCCTGGCGCATTCCAGCCTTTGGAAAGCTCGAACGCCTTCTCGACCGCCACGCCGCTGCCTTCGCCAAGGCGCTGCATTGGGACCTGAAGGGCGGCAAGCCGAAATGCGATTCCCTGTGGGTCAATGTCATGCCCGAAGGCGGCCACCACACCTCGCACATCCACCCCAATTCCGTGATCAGCGGCACCTATTATGTGAAGGTGCCAAAGGGCGCCGGACCCATCGTCTATGAAGATCCGCGTCTTGCCATGATGATGGCGGCCCCGTCCAAAAAGTCCAGCGCACCCCGCGAACTCAAGTCTCATGTCAGTGAAACGCCAAAGCCAGGCACCCTCCTCCTCTGGGAAAGCTGGTTGCGTCATGAAGTGCCGCTGAACCGGGCCGATGGCGAGCGCATTTCAGTCAGTTTTAACTACGTCATCGGATCCGAAGCCTAGCGCTCTCTTACCGGACTGCGCCAAATTTTCGACGTAACTATCTGAATTGCAACGGAATTGGCGGAACCCTTCCATCCTAGTGGCAGGCTCTTCGGCAAATTCATTCCATTTCGCGAGATCCGTTTTACCCCCCGGTTACGGCACGCTTCTATTCTTGCCCCCGGATGTCGGGACAAGTCCCGGGAGTGGGTGTGTACATGCGTCTTCAGAGATTGACCTTGGTAAGGGCTCTGGCCCTCTCCCTGCCGCTCTTTCTGGCGGGCTGCGGCAGTGACGGTCCCGTCGACCCGTGCAAGACCTTCGAGAAGAAGTTCAAAGGCAAGGATGTGAGCAATGCCCGCGAACGCGCCTATGCCTCCATCGAAAAACGCAAGAAATCAATCGCCAAAAAATTCAAAAAACCAATCCAGTTCGGCACGCCGACGGTAACTTGCACCATGCCGGAACCGAAAAAAGCCAAACCAAAAAAGGTCAAAGCCGACGATCCTTGGGCAACGAAAACGAAGAAAGAAAAACCACCGCAAGCGATCTGCGAAGTCGTGCTGCCTTACTGTGTGAAATAGCTCGCAATCTAGCCAAACATCCTGTCGCCCATCTGGTCGACGATCAATTGCCCCTTGGCGATCGCAACTTCGGCCGCACTTTCCGCATCGGAAAATTTGTCGGCACGAATGAAATTATGTTCCTTGCCATCCTTGCTGATGCGGCCCGCCAATTGGTATTGGCCGCCTTCCTTGAAAGGCCGCGCCTCGATCAGGTAGCCCTTGTAGTCGAGGGTCTTGGCCGTGGCCGGCCCGCCTGAACCGGCACTGCTACCGAACAGTTTTTTCCAGAACGACATGTGCCTGTCCTTTCCAGAACCTGCGGGACCGTCACAATAATGTGATGCCGCCGGTTACATCTTTGCCACACCCAAGTTGCGTGATTGTATCCCTATTTTGGAGATGTGCACCATGTTTCATGACCCAACCCGGACCATCCGCCTCGACCGCCGCAAATTCCTCGCTGCAGCCTCAGGCCTCATTGCCGCTGGCGTTCTGCCGAAATCGGCGCTCGCCCTTGCCGGCCCCCACACCTACAAGCACGGCGCATTCGACATCACCGTTGTGAGCGATGGCACCTTCGCCTTGCCCGTTGCCGTTGTCTCACCCGATGCCAAGCCCGAAGAGCTGCGCGCGCTTCTGGGCCTTGCCGCCGATGCCCAAACAAATCCGGTGGAACTGAGCCCCGTGGTGGTGAAGTCCGGCGAAGACGTGATCCTCTTCGATACGGGCACCGGCAGCAACATGGAGGCCAGTTCCGGCCACATCGCCGAAAGCCTCAAGGCCGGTGGCATGGAGCCAGCATCCGTCACCAAGGTGATCTACACCCATGCCCATCCTGACCACCTTTGGGGCACCCTTGGCAGGGATGGCGGCCCCGTGTTCCCCACTGCCACCTATCATATGGCCGAGAATGAATGGAACTTCTGGACCCAGCCCGGCCTCACCGAGAAGGCTCCCAAGGAGATGGAAGGCATGATCAGGGCCACCCAGGGCCAGCTGTTGGCCATCAAGGACATGGTATCGATGTTCAAGCCGGGCACCGAAGTTGCCCCGGGCATCAACGTCATCGACACCAATGGCCACACGCCGGGCCATGTCTCGTTTGAATTTGCCGGCGGCGATGGCTTCATTCTCGTGGGCGATGTCGTCATCGTTCCAAAGATCTTCTTCGCCCATCCCGATTGGAAATTCGGTTTCGATGCCGATGGTGCGGCAGCCGCGAAGAGCCGCCGCATGCTGCTGGACATGGCGGCCAGCGGAAAGAAACTGATGCTGGGTTATCACTGGCCCTATCCCGGCCTCGGCCGCGCCGAAGCCAAGGATGGCGCTTATGTCTACACGGCGGCGTAGGAAGCTACAGCACTACGCTTCCAATCGAGCACAAAACCCTCCATCGGCGGGCTTGACCCGCCGACCCAGACTTTTACCAAAGTGCCTGCTGATTCATCTCCTGGGTGGGCGTGTCGAGCACGCCCATGGAGAGAAAACCCAATCCAATTGAGAACTCGATGCTTTATATCAGCCCGAGCTGTGAAAGCTCGCGGCGCAATTTCTCCGGCATGCCTTGCAGGGCCTTCTCTGAGCGGACGAGGTCTGGCGGTGCATCGGCAGCTTCAAGATATCGCCAGCCCTGGAAGGCGCGCCGTGGCGTGGGCCGTACCGGAATGATCTGCGGCTTGAAGACAATGCGGCAGCGCTCGATGCCGTCCTTGCCCGTCACCGGCTCAAGGTCTGCGATGGGTTGGCGCGCCAGGATGAGGCCGCGGATCACCCAATAGAGTGAACCGCCGGGCAAGATTTCATCCTTGCGCCGCGGGAACATGCGCGTCACATGATCCAAGGTGTCCTTGCCCTTGCGGCAATCTGCGACCCAGCGCTTGAGATCGTCGATCTCACTTACGCCGACGCAGAGCTTGAGAATGTGCAGGGCCATTGGGTGTCTTCTGTTCCTCTTGCGTCAAACTCAATATCGCCGCAGCATGAGGCCGTAAAGCGGCCAGCGGCGGATTTGCACAGGCCCCAATTTTCCAGGCCGCGAGGAGTAGCACCATGTCAGCAGTTGCCAAGGTTATAGAACTTACCGCCTCATCCTCAAAGTCCATCGAGGACGCCGTCGAATCTGGCATCCTCCGCGCCGACGACACTCTCGATCAGATCGAGGGCGCCTGGATCCAGGATATCAAATGCGTGGTGAAGAATGGCAAAGTTGCCGAATGGCGCGTCAACATGAAAGTGACATTCATCCTCAAATAGGAGTCAGCTGGTCGCGGCAAATAAAAAAGGCCGGCTCATTGAGCCGGCCCTGCCAGTCAAATGCTGAACCCCCTCAGCCTTCGGTCTTGCTGATGTAGCAGCTCACGCCGCTTGCCTTCAGCTTGCTGCATTCCTTTGCCGCAGCCTTCTGGTCGTCAAACCCGCCGAGGCGGACGCGATAGTAGATTCCCTTAGACCCAAGGTCCGCGCGCACCACGACTGGCGTCTTGGACTTGAGCACCTTGTAGCGCGACTGCATCTTCTTCCACGTCGACCAGGCGGCGTCTTCGCTCGTTGCGGAGGCGACCTGAACACTCCACGCACTCGAAATGACGGGCGGAGCAGCCTCTGCCTCTTCGGTTGTGGGTTCTTCTGGCTGCGTTTCCTCTACGCTGACAGTTTCAGGAGCATCAGGCTCAACCGCTTCTTCAGCAACAGGCTCCGGCACTTCCGGCACGTGTTCGATTTCGACAATCTCTTCTTCAGCAGGAACGGAAGCAGTAGCAGAAGCCAATTGAACCTTTGGCTCCGCAAGAGGAACGCGATCCACGAAAAGCTTCCGTGCAGGTACGGCCATCAAGCCGGCTGGAGGTTCCACTGGTGGCGGCAGCATCGGCTTGGTGGCCAGCGTTCCGCCTGCGATGGCCGCAACCGAGCCGGTGAGGATGGGATCGGCGCCAGCGCTTTCGGCCTTGGCGTTCTGATCACCGAGAAGGATGAGCTGGGCGCGCGCTTCGCCAAAATCCGGATTGGCTTCGAGCGCCGCGTTCAGTGCTTTCTTCGCATCGCTCAGGCGTCCGAGCGCAATATATGTATTTGCCGAAGCCAAGAGCACGCGCGGCTTGTCGGGGTGCCCGTTGCGCAGCGCCCGCTCATAGTCGGACAGCGCAAAGAGATATTGCCCGCTATCGCGCAGCGCATTGCCGCGGCTGTAAAAGGCAAAGGCGGATTTCGGATTGAGCAGCAGCGAGGACGTGAAATCTTCAATCGCCTGCTGCAGCATTTTCAGTTTGTACTTGGAAACACCGCGATTGTAGAGCGCCGTCGCCCGCAAGGGCTGTGCCATGACGTCAAGCGCCATCGCCTGTGTGTAGTCCGCGATTGCCGCTTCGTGATTGCCGCTCTGCTGATAGGCAAGCGCCCTGTTCAGCAGCGCATTGGCCTTGAGTTCCGGTTCAAGATCACCGCTGTTGATGGCGTGCGTGAACAGGCTTGCGGCTTGTTTGGCGTTTCCCTGTTTGAGAGTTGAGTAGGCCGCCCGCGCCAGTTCGACGCCGGGCGAGGAGGAATTGGCGTAGGCCGTGCCACATGACGTGGCAATCGCAGCAAGCAACGCAGCACTGACAAACGCAGATTTTACGCAACGGACAATCATGACCGGCGATCATGGTCTGTTAGGGTTAAGACTCCCTTTCCGCGAGCCCGAAAATTGGTCAACGGACTGTTAACGCAGGGAGTGCGTCAGGTCTCGCGCATGGCGTGGGCGAACTGGTCCGTCAGCGGTTTCAAGAGATAGGAGAGCGGCGAGCGCGCAGAGGTTTGGATGAAGGCTTCCGCGGTCATGCCGGGCTTCAGCTTGTTGTCGCCCAACTTCTTGATTTCCATGGCGGAAATGATGATGCGCACGGCATAGACGGGAGGCGATTGCTCATCGGCGCGGGTCGTATCTGCCGCCACCTGCTGCACCTCACCGAAAATCTCTGGCGTCAGGCGCGCGTTGAAACCAGGAAAGCGGATTTGCGCCTGCTGCCCCACCGCCACCTGGTCTATGTCGTTCGGAGAAACCATGGCCTGCAGCACGAGATCATCACCCTCCGGCACGATCAGCATCAGTGTCTCGCCTGCCCCGATGACGCCGCCTTCAGTATGCACTGCAAGCTGGTAGATGGTACCGGTGATCGGCGCCTTGATCGCCGTCCGCGCCAGCCGCGACGAAAGTGCAACACGGCGTTCATTGAGCTCAGCGATCTTGGATTCCGTTTCGCGCAGTTCCGTTAGCACCTCGGTGCGCAGGTCTTCATCAAGCTGGAGGAGCCGCAGTTCCACCTCGCCGATCTGCGAATTGGCGGCCGCCTTGTTGGCCGTGAGTTCGCCCCACTGGCCTTCGAGTTGCGCTGCTTCCCGCTCGACGGCAAGTACACGGCTGTTGGGCACAAGGCCGCTGCTCTGCAGCTTCTTCAGATTGCCGAGCTCCTCCACGATGAGGGTTGTCTGGTTCTTGTTGGAGGCAAGCTGTGCATCAAGCCCCGAAATCTGTTCTTTGAGCTGGGCAATCTGCTGGCGCAGCTGCTTGGCCTTGCTATCAACCGACTCCAGCGTAGATGATAACAGCTTCGCCTGCCCCGCAATAATCTGTGCCAGCTGCGCTTCGCCGGACCTGACGGTCAACTCCTGTGGAAGAGAAATTCCACTAGTGCCATCGCGCTGTGCTTCAAGCCGCGCTTTCTTCACCAGCAGTTCGTCAAGCAGGGCAACCGTGATGGCGAGTTCCGTCTTGGCATCGGTCGGATCAAGCACGATCAGGTCCTGGCCTTCTGTCACCCGGTCGCCATCCTTGACCAAGATGCGCGAGACGATGCCGCCTTCCTTGTGCTGTACCTTCTTGGAATAGCTTTCGACAACAATCGTTGCCCCGGCGATGACTGCGCCATGAATGCTGGCAAGCGCCGCCCAGCCGCCGAACACGCCCAGCGCCAGAAAAACTGATGAATAGCCAGCAAGCAAAGTGCGGTGCATGGAACTTGCGGTGTTGAAGGCTGCCATCTGTTAGTTCCTTAACTCCGAGACAACCGGCCGTGACCCTGCCGCTTCGACAGGCGGCAGCCGCTGCTGCTGATGTGAAGGCTGCTGGGGTTGGGTGGGGCGCGTCACCTTTTTCAGCACTTCATCGCGTGGCCCATAGGCAACCTGCTTGCCGTCGCTCAGCACAAGCACGCCATGGATGGCATGGAGCGCGCTGGGCCGGTGCGCCGCCACGACCACGCAGGCGCCCCGCGCCAGGGTAGCCCGAATGGCACGGTCGAGGGCCGCCTCGCCATCGGCATCGAGGTTTGAGTTTGGTTCATCCATCACCAGCGTGGCGGGGTTGCCATAAAGCGCCCGCGCCAACGCAACCCGCTGCCGCTGCCCGGCGGAAAGCCGCGAGGCATTCTCGCCCAGCGGCGTGTCATAGCCCTTGGGCAGCCGCATGATCATGTCATGGACATCGGCCATACGCGCCGCTGCGACAATTTCCTTGGGGTCCGGCTTTTCCACAAAGCGCGAAATGTTCTGCGCCACCGTGCCGTCAAACAGCTGCACATCCTGCGGCAGATAGCCGATCACCAGCCCCAGCTCTTCGCTGGAGCGCTGGTCCGGCGTTGCCCCGTCAAGACGTACGGACCCTGCGGTGGGTTCGATCAATCCGGCAAGCACCCGCGCCAATGTGGATTTTCCAGCCCCCGTGGGACCGATGACGCCGAGCCCCTGCCCCGGTTCCACTTTGAAACTCAAACCTTGCAGCACCGGCTTCTGGGTTCCCTTCAACACGACGCTGAGGTTTTCAACTTCGAGAAGGCCCTTGGGCGGCGGCAAGGTCATGCGCTCGCCTTCCGGCGGCACCTTCTCCAAAACATCGCTGAGCCGTTGGCTGGCCTTGCGATAGCCTTGGAACTGCTGCCAGTTGCCCACCGCCTGTTCAATCGGCGCCAAGCCCCGCCCCATGATGATGGAAGCCGCGATAATGGTGCCGGGAGAGATTTCGCCCTTCACGGCAAGATAGGCGCCGAGCGCTAGAATGCCCGATTGCACCAGAAGCCGCACCACCTTTGACATGGCACTGTAGCGCCCGCCCTTGTCGCTCGCCTCTGTATGCTGGTCGAGCGCCTGCTGCTGCAAGCCTTCCCACTTTTTGCGCAGCGCTGCGCGCATGCCGAGCGCATGCATGGCTTCGGCATTGCGCCGCACTTCATCGGTCAGAAGGCTGGCGCGGGACATGGCAGTGCTGGCTTCGGACAGCGGCGCCTTGGTCGACCGCTCGGTCAGAAGTGCAAGGCAAAAGATGAAGATCGCCGCAACAAGGCCGGCAGCACCGAGCCAGGCATGCAGGCTGAAGATGATGAAGAGATAGGCAGGCACCCACGGCATATCGAAGAAGGCCAAGGGACCCTGGCCGCCGACGAACTGCCGCACGGTTTGAAGGTCCGCCAGCGGCTGCCCGCCAATGCCGGGCACGCGGTGCAACGCCATTTTTGCCATGGCATCGAATACTCGGGGGCGCAGCGTTTCTTCAAAGCGCCGGGCCACGCGATGCATCACGCGCCCGCGCACATGTTCCAGAAAGCCGTAATAGAGATAGAGGACCAGCACGATGGCCGAGAGCGCCACGAGCGTCGGCACGCTGCCGGAGGTCAGCACCCGGTCATAGACCTGCAGCATGAAGACCGGACCTGTCAGCATCAGAATGTTGACGAGGCAGGAGAACAGGAAAACCGAAATGAGAGCGCCACGGCTGAACAACAGCGTGGACGCAACTTCTCCCTTGCCTGCCGCCTTCGTGCTCATGGAATCACATGCCGCCCTGCCGTGGAAACCTCTAGTTAAGCGTTCCCATGGTTGAAGCCGGGTTAACGTTTTCCTTACCACCCAGAGCTGATTCACATAGTCCGGCGACGGCCCAACGCCGCAAATGGCGATATCAACGGCGTATTTGTGTTGACGGATCAGCCCCTTCCCTGCCAATTTAACCAAATCCGGTGCTTCGATAGGCCAACAGGCCTGAAGCCGAACAGGGAACACGGAAAGGACGACCCAAAAGGGGCCTTAGCCGTGACTGCCCCCGCAACTGTGAGCGGCGAGGCGATGGAAGACATGCCACTGGCGACCCATTGGGAAACCGGGAAGGCCTTCCGGAGCTTACGACCCGCAAAGTCAGGAGACCTGCCGGATAGCGCAACGGGCGAGCAAGTTGCAGACTTGCGAGCGGAAAGTTGCGCCAGGAATAAGGGGCGATAATGCCCGCAACCATCGGTCTCACGGAGGGTGACATGACCACACGTTCGATTTCTACTTCGCTTTCAGTTTCGCAGCGCATTGCCATCGGCGCGCTCTGCCTCTTCCTCGGCGCCTTCCTCACCTGGGGTGTTGGCATGGCTCAGGACGGACGCCTGCACAACGCAGCGCACGATACACGCCACGCCATCGGCTTTCCCTGCCACTGATAGCGGGAGTACATCATCATGTTGACGCGAGTTCTTCTCGCCGTTTTGCTTTGCGGCATGGCGGCTGGCTTGGCCATGGGCGTGATGCAGCACTTCCGCCTCACACCCCTTATCCTTCAGGCTGAAACCTTCGAACACACCGAGGCTGGCCACGGCACTGCGGCCTCTGGAACTACGGAGCCTTCTGCATCCGTCGCAGAAGAATGGGCACCGGAAGATGGCGTACAGCGCACGCTTTACACCTTCGCAGCATCGATCATCGCCAGCGCAGGCTTTGCCGCCTTGCTTGCCGGCGTGGCGCTGATGACCGGCAAGACCATCACCAGAAAGAGCGGCTGGCTTTGGGGCCTCTGCGGTTTCATCGCCATGACTTTGGCACCCGCCGCGGGCCTTGCACCGGAATTGCCCGGCATGCCTGCCGCAGACCTTTTCGCACGGCAGCTCTGGTGGCTTTTCACCATCGCGGCAACCGCATCCGCGCTCTGGCTTCTCGCCTTCAAGCGTGAGTCCTGGGCGGTGGCGCTAGCACTGGCGCTCGTGATCATTCCTCACATCATTGGAGCGCCACAGCCCACGGAACATGAGTCCGGTGTTCCGGCTGCGCTTGCTTCGCAATTCGTCGGCCTGAGCCTCGGCGCCAACGCGGCCATGTGGCTGCTGATCGGCATCCTGCTTGGCTACGTCTTGCCCAAGGCTGAAGGCGCAGAGGCAAGCTGATGCAGAAGATTCCGGCAACCGTCATCACCGGCTTTCTCGGGGCGGGAAAGACCACGATGATCCGCCATATCCTTAGCCATGCGGGCAAGCGCAAGCTCGCCCTCATCGTCAATGAGTTCGGCGATGTGGGCGTTGACGGCGAAATCCTCAAAGCCTGCGGCAATGAGGCCTGCGGCGAGGACGATGTCATAGAGCTTGCCAATGGCTGCATTTGCTGCACCGTGGCCGATGAATTCGTGCCCACCATGCAGAAGCTTCTCGCCCGCAAGGAGCGCCCCGACCACATCATCATCGAGACCTCGGGCCTCGCCCTGCCCCAGCCGCTGGTACGCGCCTTCAACTGGCCGGAGATCAAGGCCAATGTGACGGTCGATGGCGTGTTGACCGTTGTCGATGCGAAGGCATTGTCTGAAGGCCGCTTTGCGGACGATGAGGAAGCGCTGGCAGCACAGCGTGCCGCGGACCCCGGTTTGGAGCACGAGAACCCCATCGAGGAACTTTTCGAAGACCAGCTCAACGCCGCCGACATGGTGGTGCTGAACAAGGTGGACCTTCTCGGTGAAGCCGAGGCACTGTCCGCCATGCTGGACGTCAAGGAGAAAGTGCGCGATGCCACCCGCATCGTCTCGGCAAAGCACGGTGCGCTTGATCTCAAAGTCTTGCTCGGACTGAACGGCGCTGCCGAAGACGACATGCACAACCGCCTCTCCCACCACGAAATGGAAGGCGAGGTGCAGCATGACCACGATGACTTCGTCACTTTCATTGTGGAGTTGCCAGGTGCCCCCGAGAAAGAGGCGTTGCTCCAGCGCATCAATGCAGCAATTGCCGACCACGACATCCTGCGCCTCAAAGGCTTTGCCAATGTGGCGGGATCGGACTCGCGCCTTCTCATCCAGGCCGTCGGCCCGCGCCTCAACAGCTATTTCGAGCGGCCATGGCGCCATGATGAGCTGCGCGCCACACGCCTCGTCGTCATCGGTGAAAAGACCATGGACCGTGCTGCGATAGAGGCAGTGCTGGCGGGCTGATGCATCTGCTCGCCACCACATCCGGCGTTGTGGATGGCGGTGCCGAGGCCATCGACCTCAGGCAGTCGCCCGGCGACATTGTCGTGCTCTCGGCAGCGGATAGTGAACTGGCCAATCTCGCCGCAGCCATCGACAGTTTGCCGCCGGATGTTCCCTCATTCCGCCTCGCCAATCTTTTGCAACTCCAGCACAACTATTCAGTTGATCTGTATGTTGAGAAAACGCTTTCCAAGGCGAAACTTATTGTCGTCCGCTTGCTCGGCGGCAAGAGCTATTGGCCCTATGGTGTCGAACGCCTCGTTGAGTTGGCAGTATCAAACAATATCGCACTTGCGTTGCTGCCCGGCGGCAGTGCCAGTGATGACGAACTCCGTTCGCTCTCTACCATCTCCGTGGAGGATTGGGAAACCCTGCGGCTGTACTTCGCCAATGGCGGCGCTGAGAACGCGAAACGACTTATACTGCACTCTCTCAGCCTCGTTGACCTTGGAGAAAGACCCCTTTCAGCTAATGATTTCCCGCTCGCCTCACTATTCTATTCGTCACCCCTGCGAAGGCAGGAGTCCAGCTTTTTTGAAACAAAGCGGGATTCCCGCCTTCGCGGGAATGACGGTTTTGGGCGGGTGACGATTGTCTTCTACCGCTCGGTCGTCGAGGGCGGGCAGACTGCACCCATCACTGCCTTATGTGAGCAACTCGAAGCCAAGGGCTTGGCCGCAAGCGCTGTCTACCTCTCAAGCCTCAAGGACAAGGCCTGCCAGCAGTTCCTGCATGAACACTTTGCCACTCACCCGCCGGATATAATTATCAATGCAACGTCCTTCGCGGTCGGTGACGCTGAGAACGATATTCTGGCACAGCAGGATTGCCCCGTTCTGCAAGTGACATTGGCAGGCACAAGCGAAGAACACTGGCGCGAAAGCAAGGCGGGTCTTGCTTCGAAAGATCTCGCCATGTCCGTCGTGCTGCCGGAACTGGACGGCCGCATTTATGCGGGCGTTATCTCCTTCAAGGCAGACCAGCAATGGCATGAGCGCAGCCAATGCCGCATCGTCACCTACAAGCCGGTCGCTGACCGTATTGCGCGCGTTGCCGAGCTTGCAGCAAACTGGGCGCGGCTGCGCGCCACTGCAAATGCGGACAAGCGCATTGCCATCATCCTCGCTAACTATCCCAACAAGGACGGCCGCATCGCCAATGGTGTTGGCTACGACACACCGGCTTCGACAATCAACATTCTGAAGGCACTTTCACACGCAGGCTACAATGTAAACCGTCATCCCGGCGCAAGCTGGGACCTACTGGGTCGCGATGAAATGGATTCCGGCTTACGCCGGAATGACGAAATATTGAATGGCAACGCCCTTGTTGAAGCCTTGCAGGCAAACCGCACCAATGCGGCAAGTGACAAGCGTTCGGCAAATTCATTGCCGCTTGATGAATACGAAAAACTGTTCGCCGCATTGCCGCAAGCGGTGCAGGATCAGGTGAATGCGCGATGGGGAAACGCGGCTGACGATCCATTTGTCCTCGAGGGCGCATTTCAATTGCCGTTTCTCACCTTCGGCAACATCGCCGTCGGCATCCAGCCGGCGCGCGGCTACAACATCGATCCCAAGGAAACCTATCACGACCCGGCGCTTGTGCCGCCGCACAACTACATCGC
>JBIOWL010000241.1:0-5644 GCA_044868645.1 Aestuariivirga sp. | reverse complement strand
CTCGCGGGTTCATGCGGCCGATGGAAGTCTCTTGGGAGGCCTGAAGCACTTCAACTGGCACATTTTCATCCGCCCGCGCACGCTTATCTATATGGGCGCCTGGTGCGGTTATTCCTGCCCGCAAACCGTGTGGACCGATCTCTTTCTCGCCATTGAGCGGTTCTTCGATGGCGACCGCAATGCGCAGATGCGGCTTGATGCAGCGCCCTGGTCACTGCACAAGATTTCTGTGCGTGTTGCAAAGCACGCCACATGGATCGTGGTGGCCATCGCCACGGGTGGCGCATGGATATTCTATTTCGCCGATGCGCCGACACTGGCCTACAACTTCGCGACGGGTGAAGCACCATTCATTGCCTATGCCACGGTCGCGGTGCTGACGGCGACAACTTATGTCTTTGGCGGACTGATGCGTGAGCAGGTGTGCATCTACATGTGCCCGTGGCCGCGCATCCAGGCAGCGATGCTTGATGAGGATTCGCTTGTCGTCACCTATAACGATTGGCGGGGCGAGCCGAGAAGCCGGGGCTCCAAAAAGGCGGCGGCGCAGGGCCTTGAGGTTGGAGACTGCATTGACTGCAGCGCCTGCGTTGCCGTTTGCCCCACGGGCATCGACATTCGCGACGGGCAGCAACTTGAGTGCATTACCTGCGCGCTGTGCATTGATGCCTGCAACGGCATCATGGAGAAAATCGGCAAACCACGCGGGCTCATCTCCTACTCGACGCTGCGTGATTATAGCCACAACATGGCGATGGCAACCGGCGGAACTGCGGCAATCCATCCCTCGCGGGTTCATGCGGCCGATGGAAGTCTCTTGGGAGGCCTGAAGCACTTCAACTGGCACATTTTCATCCGCCCGCGCACGCTTATCTATATGGGCGCCTGGTGCGCCATCGGTCTTGGCATGCTCTATTTCCTGCTGACGCGCGACCGGCTGCAGGTGAATGTGCTGCATGACCGCAACCCCGTCGCCATTACCTTGTCGGACGGCTCCATCCGCAATGGCTACACCGTCAAGCTTCTCAACATGATGCCGGAACCGCGCACCATTACACTGAGCGTCGATGGCCTGCCGGGGGCGACGCTTTCCATTGCCGATATGCCCGAGGCTATGGGCCGCAGCGTCGATATCCCGGTCGAGCCCGACAAGCTGAGATCGCTGCATGTCTTCGTCTCGCAGCTTCCGCAGTTCGTGCAGAAGGGACAGACGCAATTCCAGCTGCAAGCCAGCGACCGCCAGTCCTTCGAGAAGGACAGATATGAAGCAATATTTGATGTGCCATAGGTGAAGTGATGACCCGTGAGTTTACCGGACGCGATATGCTATTCCTGATGATTGCATTCTTCGCGGTAGTGATATCGGTCAACATGGCGATGGCGGTGATCGCCAGCGGCAGTTGGACAGGTCTTGTCGTCAAGAATTCCTATGTTGCGAGCCAAGAGTTCAATGAGAAGACGGCGGAGCTTGAGCGTTCGGCCGCTATGAATGTGCATGCCAGTCTCGCCTATCAGAAAGGTGAGATTGTTGTTCAATTGAACGACTCATCTGGTGCCATGCTCAGCGCCAACGCAGTTACGCTCAGGCTCGGACGGCCATCATATGATGGCGAAGATCGCAGCCTGACGATGACTTGCCGCGCTGACGGCATCTGTCGTGCGCAGGCAGAACTTGGGTCAGGCATCTGGAACGGCGAGGTTGAGGCCGAACTCGAAGGTCTCGGCCGCTGGTCGCGCGCTGTGCGCCTGATCGTGCGGGAGGGATGAGGCTATGAGCTGCTGCGTCGGCAATCTTGCTGAAACCTGCGCCGTCAACAGCCTCGATATGCAGCGGCTTGAGGAAATCAAGGCTGAAGGCAAGCGCCTGTCGGATGGCTCCATGCTCTATTCCATGGCGGTACCGGCGGTTCATTGCGGCGCCTGCGTATCGCTGATCGAGCGGAGCCTAGCGGCGGTGCCGGGGGTCAAGTCGGCGCGCGTCAATCTCACGCTGCGCAGCCTCATGGTCACACTGGCGCCGGACCGTGCCGATCCTGCGGCCTCAGTGCAGAAACTGCGGGATCTCGGCTACGCGCCTGTTTCCCTCAACGAAGCCGTGAACACGAATGATGACAGTGAACTCCGGATGCTGACGCGTTCGCTTGCAGTTGCGGGGTTTGCAGCGGCCAATATCATGCTGCTTTCCATTTCCGTGTGGACGGGGGCGGAAGGCGCAACGCGCGATCTCTTCCACTATGTCTCGGCCCTCATCGCCATTCCCGCAGTGGCCTATGCGGGACAGCCCTTCTTCCGTTCGGCCTATCAGGCGTTGTCGCACCGCCGTATGAACATGGATGTGCCGATTTCGCTGGGTGTGATGCTGGCGACAGCCATGTCGCTTTTCGAGAGCCTCAACAGTGGGGAGCACGCCTACTTCGATGCGGCCGTTTCCTTGCTCTTCTTCCTTCTCATCGGGCGGACGCTCGACCACCTGATGCGTGGCCGCGCCCGCCAGTTGGTGAGCGGACTTGCCCGCTTGTCAGCCAAGGGCGGCATGGTGGTGGGAGCGGATGGTGTGCTTCGCTACACGCCACTTGAGGAGATCCGCCCTGGCATGTTGCTTAGGGTTTCTGCAGGTGAGCGCATGCCTGTTGATGGCATCGTGGAACAGGGAACGAGCGATATCGACCGCTCGCTTGTGACCGGAGAGAGTCTGCCCGTTTCGGTTCGTGCGGGTGAAGGTGTCGAGGCTGGCACGATGAATTTGACCGGTGCCCTTGATGTCCGCGCCACGCGGCCCGCCAAGGAATCCTTCCTCGCCGATGTCCTGAAGATGATGGGCGCGGCAGAGCGAGGGCGCGGTGCCTATGTGCGCATGGCGGACCGCATGGCTGCCATTTATTCGCCGGCTGTCCATGTGCTGGCTTTTGCATCCTTCCTTGGCTGGATGATCTGGAGTGGCGGCGATTGGCATCACTCGCTTACTGTCGCGGTGTCGGTTCTCATCATCACCTGCCCGTGTGCATTGGGCTTGGCGGTGCCGGTGGCGCATGTTTTGAGCGCATCGCGGCTCTTTGAAGCCGGCATTTTAATGAAGGATGGCTCGGCACTGGAGCGCATGGCCGAGATTGACCATGCCGCCTTTGATAAGACGGGCACGCTCACCACGGGAGAGGCGAATGTTGCTGAGTGCGCTATCCCCGAAGGAGAGGTGCGGCGCATCGCAGCCACGCTGGCGCGGCGCAGCCGCCATCCCGCATCTTTGGCATTGGCGCGACTCTTAAGGGATGAAGGTGAGGTTGCGCTCCATTCTGTTCGCGAAATCCCCGGCAGTGGCATGGAGGCAGTTACTAATGGCCGCCGCACCCGCCTGGGGCGTTCGGGGTGGATCGCAGAGATTGCGGCATCTGATGCGCAGCAAGAAGGGCTTGCCTTTGCCATGGAAGGCGAGCGTTCCTTTGCCATTTCCCTGACGGAAGAGCTTCGCCCCGGTGCTAAGGCCGCGCTTGAAGGCCTTGCGCAACGCGGCATTCCCTCCGAAATCCTTTCGGGTGACTCCGCATCTGCAGTCTCTGCCGTAGCATCCTGGTTGGGTGTTACGGCTTTCAGCGCCGGATTGCGGCCGGGAGAAAAGCATGACCGCCTTGCCGAGCTGGCGCGGAAGGGGCGCAAGGTGCTGATGGTGGGTGATGGCCTGAACGATGCGCCGTCTCTTGCTGCCGCCCATGTTTCGATGGCGCCATCGTCTGCCTCGGACATTGGCCGCAACGCCGCCGACTTCATCTTCACGCGGGGAAATCTGTCAGCAATCACTTTTGCCCACGGCATTGCGCTCCGCGCCCAGCGAATAGTGAAAGAGAATTTCGGCCTGGCGATTGCCTATAACGTCTTCGCCGTGCCGCTCGCCATGGCGGGCTATCTCAATCCGTTGATTGCTGCGGTTGCCATGTCGACGTCTTCCATCATCGTTGTGGGCAACAGCCTGCGCCTGTTGCGGCAAGGACGTGTCGGCAAAGCGAAGATCCATCGTGGCCGGGGTTTGATGGCAAAGGCAAAGGAGCTGCAAACGGCATGACAAATCTCCTTGTCCTCATGCCGGTTGCACTGGGCCTTGGCCTGCTCGGCCTTGCTGCTTTTCTGTGGAGCCTGCGCACGGGCCAATATGACGACCTGGAAGGCGCGGCTGCGCGCGTTTTGGAGGATGACGAGCAGCCGCTACAGCAGCCGGCGGTCAACCGTGATCGGTTGGCCGTCGATAAGCTGCTGTAGAATTTTGGCCTTGGCGCATCTTCCGCTTCGCTGGCGATTCCGCCTGCTCGCCCGATGCACTGGCACCAAGCCCCGTTGCGCCATTGCCGCGTCAGGAGTGAAGTTTCTTCGCGGGCCACGATCACCATTGCCAGGAGGCGGTAAACTTGCTTGATGCTTGGCCACAGCATGAGCGACGCCGGCCTTACAATCCAGTTGATCAACGCGCTACCCGATGGCGCGATTGTCATTGATGGTTCCGCCACGATAGTGGCCGCTAATTCATTGGCCGAGGATGCGCTGAACCTCAGGCTTGCGGGCCTCAATGTGTCTGCGGTCATTCGCAACGCCTCTTTCATTGATGCGTTGGCAACCGTCCTGGGGGATGGCGTGGCACAGTCCGTGGATATTGAGGTCCGCGGCAAGCCGCCGCGCCAGCTCAGCGCCCATATCGCGCCCATGGAAGGCAGCGGCCGTGTGCTGATCCTGCTGCGCGATCTGACGCGCGAACAGGCCATCGAGAAGATGCGTTCCGACTTTGTCGCCAATGCCTCCCATGAAATGCGGACGCCCCTGTCCTCCATTATGGGCGCCATCGAAACCCTCCAGGGCGCCGCCAAGAACGACGCCAAGGCCCGCGATATGTTTCTCGGCACCATGCTGGCACAGGCCCACCGCATGAAGCGGCTCATAGACGATCTCCTGACCCTGAGCCGCATCGAGCTGAACGAACATGTGAGGCCCAACGCCAAGGTGTCTCTGGTCGATGTGGCGCGGCAGGCGAAGAGCAATCTCTCCGGCCTCGCGCAGGAAGCTGGCGTTGCAGTCGAAATCACAAGCCCCGGCGCCGTGGCAGTTGCAGGCGATGCCGAGGAACTGCTGCAGGTCGTGCTGAATCTGCTTGAGAACGCCATCAAATATGGCGGGTCAGGCGGGCGCGTTGAGATTGCATGTGAGCAGACCGGCAAGGACGGCACGCTTTCTGTGCGCGACTTCGGCAAAGGCATCGCCGAAGTGCACATTCCGCGCCTGACCGAACGCTTCTACCGCGTTAATACCCAGGAAAGCCGCCAGCGCGGCGGCACGGGGCTAGGGCTCGCCATCGTCAAGCATATCATGCTCCGCCATCGCGGCCGTCTCGACATCACCTCCGAGCCCGGCCAGGGCAGCGTCTTTTCAATTTCAGTTCCTCTTTATAAATCATAGGGTTGTGCTGTCATTAAACTGTGATCTCATTGTCGCATGAAGATCATGCGGCGGGCTTAATGGGCTCCCTGTCAAACAGGAGGTTTGAAACATGACACGCATCATTCTTGGCCTTGCGGCAGCAGTTTCGCTGAGCGCCTTGGCCGCCACGCCCGCCCTGGCGCGCGACCAGATCCGCATCGTCGGATCATCGACGGTTTATCCCTTCACC
>JBIOWL010000240.1:0-3153 GCA_044868645.1 Aestuariivirga sp. | reverse complement strand
TGACCCTTTTCCCTGCGCATGGCGTGATAACCCAAAATTCGGGAGGATCAACCATGGAATACAGGACGCTGGGCCGCTCGGGCCTCAAGGTTTCGCTGCATACGCTGGGCACCATGAATTTTGCCGGCGAAGGGCCGTTCTTCAGCATGGCGGGCAGCGTTTCCTTGAAGGATGCGGCGCGGCTTGTCGATGTTGCGGTGGACCAAGGGGTGAACCTGCTCGATACGTCCAACGCGTACTCGACAGGCAAATCGGAAGAGGCCTTGGGCGAAGTGCTGAAGGGGCGCTCGGACCAACTCATGGTGGGCACCAAGGTGCGCTTTTCCATGGGCAAGGGACCCAATGAACAGGGCCTGTCGCGTTTCCATATCGTCCATGAGGCGGAGGCGAGCTTGCGCCGTCTCAAACGATCACACATCGATCTCTATTTCCTGCATGAATGGGATGGCCTTACGCCGGTTGAGGAAATGATGGAGGCGCTCGATACGCTGGTGAGGCAGGGCAAGGTGCGTTACGTGGCGTGCTCGAACTTCTCCGGCTGGCACATCATGAAGTGCCTGATGGCGGCGGACGCCCACAACTTCCAGCGCTTTGTCTGCCAGCAGATCCACTACACCATCGAGCACCGGGATGCGGAGTATGAGCTCCTGCCGGTTGCTCTCGATCAGGGTGTCGGCGTGCAGGTGTGGAGCCCCATTGCTGGTGGGCTTCTCTCCGGAAAATTCCGCAAAGGCGTGACGCCGGATGTTTCCCGCCATGTGGCAGGCTGGGGCGAACCGCCCATCCGAGATGAAGAGCGGCTCTACCGCATTATCGATGCGCTGGTGAAAGTAGGTGAGGGCCGCGGCGTTTCAGCAGCACAAGTGGCGCTGTCATGGCTTTCGGGCAGACCCGGCGTTTCGTCCATCATCGTGGGCGCGCGCAATGAAGCCCAGCTCAAGGACAATCTGGCATCCGCGTCACTGGTGCTGACGGCGGAAGAGCGCAAGGTGCTTGACGATGTCAGCCTGCAGCCCTTGATCTATCCCTATTGGCACCAGTGCAATTCGGCCGCTGACAGGCTGGGACCCGCCGACATGGCTTTGCACGCGCCGCACATCGCCAAGCGAAGCCCACGGATGTAATCAGTTCCACCAGGTCTTGCCGTGCCTGTCGGGCTGGCGAAGAGGTCCTTCGCCTGCCTTAGGCGGTTCGATCTCCATGAGATAGCGCTTTTCCGGTGACATGCGGCTGTAGAGACCCTCGGTCAGGTAATCGAGCTGCAGCAATTGTTGCGGCAGATCGCGGCGCGTGTAGGTGAGATGCAGCATGCGGCGGTAGGCATTGCTGTTCTTTTTCGTGCCCGAATGCCACATGGAGGAATTGCAGATGATGGCAGCGCCTGCCGGTGCTTCTACCAGCACTTCGCCGGGATAGGGTGCCGAGAGATCCTTGGGAACGCGGGCTTCATCTTCCGGCGTCAAGGGTTCGGGCTCCCAGTCGCCGATGTTGACGTAAGGAACATTGATGGGTGCCCACCAGTGGGACCCGGGGATGACGCGGGTGGGACCGTTCTCCAATGTCATGTCGTCAAACATGATCATGGAGTTCACCACCCACCAGTCATCCTTGAATTTTTTCGGCACATCGACATGGAGATCCTGCTGGCCATAACCCTGCACGGGATCGCGGCAGTTGGCGCCATGAAGTTTGATTTCGCCCAGAAGGTAATGCGAGGCGGCGAGAATCTCCGGAATCCACAGACATTTGTCGAAGGCTTCCGTCTTGTTGAAGATATTGGAGAGACGGCGCGCGCCCGGTTCCACATGGACCTCATGGCCGCCTTGGTTGTTTTCAGCGGCATGGATGCGCTCGAATTCGCTCCGCATCGAATCCACGTCGGATTTGCTCAATACATTCTCGACAATGAAGAAGCCATCGCGGTCGAGCTGTTCTTTCTGCTTTGAGGAGATCGCATCGGGGCCGACGCCCAAAGCGCGCAGTGCCTGCTTGGTGTACATGATGTCCTCCCTAGAGTTTGGCCAGCCTTGGAGGCTGCACCAGCTTTCCCAGAATGCCGAAGCGGGTGGCGCCGGAGGCTGCCGGAATGTTGTTGGCAAGCCCATTGATGGTGGCATGGGCAAGTGTTGCAAATTTGATGGCCTCCTTGAAGGCCGCCGGCACGCCGAATTCGTCAGATTTGGTGAGGCGCAAGCCCCTGGGCATATAGGTGGCGAGCCGCTCCATGAGGTAGGTGTTCCTTGTGCCGCCGCCGGAGGCCATGATGGTTGAGATTTCACCCAGCGTTTTCACATTGTCGGTGATGGAGCGCGTGATGGAATAGGCTGCGAATTCCGTGACCGTGGCAACCAGATCCTCAGGCTTGAGGTGCTTGTATTCGGTGATGAAGGCATCGGCGTAGGACGAGCCGAAATCGAGACGCCAGGCGGAGCGCGGAATGGGCCGCTTGAAGTAGTCATGGTTGCGGAATTTCTCCATGAGTTTTTCATCGACCTTGCCACTGCGGGCGATGGCGCCATCCTTGTCATAGGGCTTGCCGAATTTCACGCGCATGACATGGTCGATCATAACGTTGCCGGGGCCCGTGTCGAAGGCCATCATCCTGGCGCGGTCGGCATGAGCCAACTGGCAATTGGCAATGCCGCCGATGTTGAGCGTGAGGATGGGGCCGATGTCACGGAAGGCCACATAGTCGAGATATTGCATGAGTGGAGCGCCCGTGCCGCCCAGTGCATGGTCCATGGGGCGGAAGTGAGTGACCACATGGGTTTCGCAGGCTTCAGCAACGATGGAAGGCTCGCCGATCTGCAGACCGCAGCCGTAAGGGCCGCCGAGCCAACGCGAAACGAGATCTTCCCTGTCATCGTAGTTGCGGAGCAGATGATGGATAGGTGGTTCCTGGTAAATGGTCTGGCCGTCAAAGCCGATCACTTCGACGTCGCCGGGCTTCAGGTTTTGCTCGCGCATGAAGGCTCTTGCTGACTCTGCATAGACAGCGCCCGCCAGATAATTGAGGCGGTTCAGTTCGAAGAGGGAAATCTTGTTCTCGAAGGAGCGCAGCACCTGTTCGGCCACGGGATCGGGCCAGTCATAGGAATTGCCGGCGATGAATTTTGGCCGAATGGGATAGCCGTCCGGGCCGTTCTCAATCTC
>JBIOWL010000239.1:0-5330 GCA_044868645.1 Aestuariivirga sp. | reverse complement strand
AGCTTCACCATTTTGGCAAAAAGCGCATCGAGGCTCGCCGCTGCATTCTTTTCTTCAAAGCGCGGATGAAGTGCGGAGAGCTTCACGGAAATGGAAGGTTGCGCCAAGACATCGCCGCCCCGCACCGTCTTGCCGATGGCTGCAGCGGCTTTTTCATAAGACTTGAAGTAACGTTCGGCGTCGGCCGCCGTCATGGCGCTCTCACCCAGCATGTCATAGGAAAAGCGCCAGCCATCCTTCAGCAGCGGCTCCGACAGCTCAAGCGCCTCGGCAATCGTCCGCCCCAGGACGAATTGCTTGCCCATGATGCGCATGGCCTGGCGCATGGCGGTGCGGATGAAGGGTTCGCCTGAGCGCGCCACCAGCCGTTTCACCGTGCCCATGGCATCGTCCTTGGCATCGCGCCCCAGCTCGACGATGCGCCCCGTCAGCATGAGGCCCCAGGCGGACGCATTCACAAAGAGCGAATCCGATTTCCCCACATGCTCGGACCAGTCACGGTCGCCCAGCTTGTCGGCGATCAGCTTGTCGGCGGTTTCCGCATCGGGAATGCGCAGCAGTGCCTCGGCCAGGCACATGAGCACCACGCCCTCTTCGGACGAGAGCGAGAACTGCTGCATGAAGGCATCGATGCTGCCGTGGGAATGGCGGCCGGCGCGCACGCCCTCCACAAGCGCCGTGGCAATTTCCGCCACGCGCGCCGCATCGGGCGCCGGCAACGCCGCCTCGCCGGCCAGTTGCTGGACAAGGGCCGTCTCGTCACGGAAAAGGTGGCTCGCAATGGCCGCGCGGCTTGGGATCATGTCGCCCCTCCCGGTCCTTGAATAGCATGGTCCGGCAAGTGATTTTCGCTGAACTCTTGTGTTTTCATTATACAATTTCTTATGCTCCAATTAATACTCGGCAAATCCCACCAGAGATAAGAGATTCCATGGCGGATATCGATTCCATTGACCTGGCCATCCTCGGCCAATTGCAAAGCGAAGGCCGGGTGGCCATCACTGAACTTTCCAAGCGGGTGAACCTGTCGCCTACGCCCTGCACGCTCCGCATGAAGAAGCTGGAGCATGCCGGCATCATTCAGGGCTATCACGCGCGTCTTTCGCCCAAGGCGCTGGATCAGGCGCTGCTTGTTTTCGTCACTGTGAAACTCAAGTCCACTGATGAAGCAACGCTGCGCGCCTTCAATGTGGCGATAAAGCCGGTCCGGCAAATCCTCGAATGCCACATGACCGGCGGCGGCTTTGACTACCTCCTCAAGATCCGCGTGCGTGACATGGTGGAGTACCGGCAGATCCTCGGCGGCTTCATCGGCGCACTCACCATGGTCGAGAGTACCCATTCCTATTTCGTCATGGAGGAAGTAAAGGAAACCACCCTTCTCCCGATTCCAAAGGCGAGGCTTCAAAGCCGCTGATGCCAGAAATCGTCCGTAACCGAAGCGATCTCCGTTTCGCCGTCGCCCATTGGCGCAAGGAAGGCGCGAAGATCGCCCTCGTTCCCACCATGGGCGCCCTGCATGAAGGGCACCTCACGCTCGTTCGCCAGGCCTTCAACCATGCCGACAAGGTGGTCGTCTCCATCTTCGTCAATCCCAAGCAGTTCGCGCCCACAGAGGACCTCGCCCGTTATCCCCGCAATCTTGAAGGCGATGCCGAACGGCTCGCAGGTGCAGAGGCAAATCTCATCTATGCGCCCCATGAAGACGAGATCTATGGCGATGGCTTTGCCACTACCGTTTCGCTGTCAGGTCCCGCCAAGGCTGGCCTTGAAGACAAGTTCCGCCCCCAGTTCTTCGATGGCGTGGCAACGGTTGTTGCCAAGCTCTTCATCCAGTCAGGCGCCGACAAGGCGATCTTCGGCGAGAAGGATTATCAGCAGCTTCTTGTCGTGCGCCGGATGGCCCGCGATCTCGACATCCCGATCGAGGTCGTGGGCATTCCCACCGTGCGCGATGCCGACGGCCTCGCCCTTTCATCGCGCAACCAGTATCTCTCCAAGCACGAGCGCCACCAGGCCACCGCCATCATCCGCGCCTTGAGGCAAGCGGCCGAAAAGATAATCGCCGGCGCAGACCTCCAGGCCACCACCCGCGCTGCCGCCCGCTCTCTCAACACTCTCGGGTTCCAAGTAGATTACGTGACGGCGCGCAACGCCGAAACGCTCGCTGTGCCGCAGAGCCCGGGCGAACCTTTACGCCTCCTCGCCGCCGCATGGTTGGGTAAGACAAGATTGATCGACAATATCGAGGTTTGAGCTTCTTTACTGTAAAACACTCTCTCCTTCGGCGTCCCGGACTTGATCCCGGATCAAACCCGCCGACCCAGTCTGGGTGGGTCGGTCAAGCCGGCCCATGGAGAGAATTAAATTGGAAACATCCGGCCCTGCGGGCCACCTACTCTCAGAGGCGGGAGGTCCTCACCCACTTCTGGAACGTAGCGAGATATGGCAGATCCACCGCGCGGTGTCAAGGACTATTTACATTTTATAGGAATTATTTTTGAATTTAACTCGGCTTGTATTTTTCCAGAACTGCTGCGCGTTTCATGCTTTTCCATTTCCATGGCGGAATGGGATCTGGCGTGTTCCACAACCCCACTTTTCTTGATCTCGCCCAATTTAGAAGACGGAAAAGCTTTTGCTGCCGGGAAACGGGTAGATGGTCAAAGTGAAATCGCATCACCCAGGCGTGACCCAACAGGAGCATACGCTCATTGACGTTAAGCCACTCGTCGCCACCCAACACGCTGACGTAAAGAGTTGCGAGGGTTCTTCCGTAGTCATCGTGCCCATGCACTTCCATGCGCACAGATCGTCCGCCAATTAACCTAATCAATCCGGCGTGGGCCGTGTAACCCCAAGGTTGATCGTTTTCAGGGCAGTCTATTGAATCCAATCGCACTGTAGTTTGTTTGCCGCCCTGACTCACGATGACAGTGTCACCGTCCACCACATGAATGACTTTGGCCGCGGGCAATGTGTTCATCTGGCCAAGAACTGTGGACTCGTCGAGCGCTTTCGTTTTTTCCACTCTCACGACATCGATGGACGAAAGAGCGGGCGCCTGACCTTGCGGCGGTCCTGCGCGCGGCTTGATCAAAATTCGCCAGAGCGACCTGAAGATAAAAATCATCGGTTATTCCAGCTTCTCAGAGGGGGAGGTCTTCACCCACTTCTGGAATGTAGCGAGAAGTAGCAGTTTCACCGCGCGGTGTCAAGGACTATTTCCCAATAATGGGAATTATTTTTCGTCCTTGTCCAACTCGCCGATAATCTCTTCAAAATCCTTGGCTTCGCGGAAGTCGCGATAAACCGAGGCGAAGCGCACATAGGCGATGTCGTCGAGATTTCTGAGACCCTCCATCACCAGGGAGCCGATCTGCTCGGACTTGATTTCGCTTTCGCCCAGGCTTTCAAGCTGGCGGACAATGCCGGAGACCATGCGCTCCACCTTCTCCTCATCAACGGGGCGCTTCCGCAACGCTACCTGCACAGAACGGGCCAGCTTGTCACGGTCGAAGGGTGTGCGGCGGCCCGATTTCTTGATCACCATGAGTTCGCGGAGTTGCACGCGTTCGAAGGTGGTGAACCTGCCGCCACAGGCGGCGCAGACGCGCCGGCGCCTGATTGCCGAATTGTCTTCGGTGGCGCGGCTGTCCTTTACCTGTGTGTCGGCATTGCCGCAGAACGGGCAGCGCATTCAGCCTTCCTAGCTGTAAATCGGGAAGCGCTTGGTCAAGGCCATGACGCGGCGCTTCACCGATGATTCGACCTTCACATTGCCATCTTCGCCGTTCTTCGCAAGGCCGTCGAGGACCTCGGTGATGAGGTGGCCCACTTCGCGGAACTCGGCCTCGCCGAAGCCGCGTGTGGTTCCCGCTGGCGAGCCGAGGCGGATGCCGCTTGTGATCATCGGCTTTTCGGTATCGAAGGGAATGCCGTTCTTGTTGCAGGTGATGTAGGCGCGGCCGAGCGCTGCCTCTGCCGCCTTGCCGGTGAGGCCCTTCTTGCGAAGATCCACCAGCATCAGGTGCGTGTCGGTGCCGCCGGTCGTGACGGCGCAGCCACCTTCGATCATGGTGTCGGCGAGCACCAACGCGTTCTTCACGACCTGCGCCGCATATTTCTTGAAGGCCGGCTTCAGTGCCTCGCCGAAGGCCACAGCCTTGGCGGCGATCACATGCTCAAGCGGTCCGCCGATGATGCCGGGGAAGACGGCGGAGTTGATCTTCTTGCCGAGGTCCTCGTCCTTCGAAAGGATGAGGCCACCGCGGGGCCCGCGCAACGTCTTGTGGGTCGTCGTCGTCACCACATGGGCGTGCTCCACCGGATTGGGATGGGCGCCGCCCGCCACGAGGCCTGCAAAGTGTGCCCTGTCGACGAAGAGATAGGCGCCGACGCTGTCGGCGATTTCGCGGAAGCGTTTGAAGTCGATCACACGCGGGTAAGCGGAACCCCCGGCGATGATGAGCTTGGGCCGCACCTCCAGCGCCTGCTGGGCCACCGCGTCATAGTCGATCTGCTGGTTGTCCTCGCGCACCTTGTAGGAGGCAACTTTGAACCACTTGCCGGACTGGTTCACCGGCGAGCCGTGCGTCAGATGCCCGCCGCAGGCAAGGTCGAGGCCCATGAAGGTATCGCCCGGCTGCAGGAGCGCGAAGAACACCGCCTGGTTAGCGGTGGCGCCTGAGTGCGGCTGCACATTGGCGTAGTTGGCGTTGAACAGTTCCTTGGCACGATCGATGGCCAGTTGCTCGGACTGGTCCACGTATTGGCAGCCGCCATAATAGCGGCGGCCCGGATAGCCCTCGGCGTATTTGTTGGTCATCACCGAGCCTTGCGCTTCCAGCACGGCTTTGGAGACGATGTTCTCCGAGGCGATCAGCTCGATCTCGTTCTGCTGGCGCAGAAGCTCCGAGTGGATAGCCTTGGCGATCTTGGGATCGGCCTTGGCGAGCTTGTCCTTGAAGAAGCCCGGATAGAGGGCCTTGGACTTCTTTGCTGCTTTCTTGGGCTTTGCCTTGGAGGCTTTCTTGGCCATGGGAATCTCCGGATGTCGCGGGCCCGCTCTATACAGGCTGGAACGGGCCGGTCCATAGCCCCAGCCCCAAATCCGGGATGTTCTCTAAACGACCTTCCAGAAGCCCTCAGTTCGCAGCGGTGGCCGCGGCAGGTTGTGGCTTCTTCTTGGCGGCGGTCTCATTGACCGGGCAATCCTTCGGCCATTTGCCTGCGGCGTCGGGCTTGCATTCAGGCTGTTTCTTGGCATCCTGGCCCAAAGGCTTCTTGGCGGCAGCCTCGCCGGCAGGGCAATCCTTGGGCAGCTTGCC
>JBIOWL010000238.1:0-5558 GCA_044868645.1 Aestuariivirga sp. | reverse complement strand
CCACGGCCGCAGCGCGGACATTTGCCTTTGATCCCCGTCGAGACCGGTGACAGCGGCGGATAATAATTCTCTGACATCTCATTCTCACAAAAAAGGCCGGGTTACCCCGGCCCTTTTACTACAATTGTCGCTGTTCAGTGACTGGCGATTTCGCCGCCCGATCCGCCCCAGACATAGACGCAGGCACAGAGGAAGAGCCACACCACGTCAACGAAGTGCCAGTACCAGGCGGCGGCCTCGAAGCCGAAATGCTGCTGCGGTGTGAAGTGGCCCTTGATGGCGCGCAACAGGCAGACGATCAGGAAGATCGTTCCGATAATGACGTGGAAGCCGTGGAAGCCCGTCGCCATGAAGAAGGTGGAGCCATAGATATTGCCGCCGTTGTCGCGGCTGAAGGCAAAGGCGGCATGGGCATATTCATAGGCCTGCACGCCGGTGAAGAGCAGCCCCAAGACAACAGTCAGGACAAGGCCCCAGACAAGGCCCTTGCGGTCATTGTTGAGAAGAGCGTGATGGGCCCAGGTGACCGTGGTGCCGGAGGTCAAGAGGATCAGCGTGTTGAGGAAGGGCAAATCCCAGGGATTGAAGACGTGGGTGCCCTTGGGCGGCCAGACGCCGCCGGTTGCCGCAACGGCGGCCTGCTGGATTGCCTCGCCCGAGAACAGGCTGGCGTTGAAGAAAGCCCAAAACCAGGCAACGAAAAACATCACCTCCGAGGCGATGAACATGATCATGCCGTAGCGGAGGTGCAACGCGACGACCGGCGTATGGTCGCCCTTGTGGGCTTCCGCGATCACATCGCGCCACCACATGAACATGGTGTAGGCCACGAGCACAAAACCAACGAGCATGATGGCCGAGGTGGAACCATGCATCCACATGACGGCGCCCACCGCCGTAATGAAGGCCGCCACGGAGCCTATGAAGGGCCATGGCGACGGATCGACCAGATGGTAGTCGTGGTTCTTGTCGTGGGCATGGGCATCGGCCATGGATGTCTCCTCAATTGACCGTTGATTGGGCCGCGCCAGAGGCAGGCTTGTTCACGGGATAGAATGTATATGACAGGGTGATCTCGCGGATGGCCCTGGTATCGGCATCCTCGAGAATGGCGGGATCGACGAAATATTGCACCGGCATTTCAACCGATTGATCCGGGGCCAGATGCTGCTCGGTGAAGCAGAAGCAGGAAATCTTGTTGAAGTAGATGCCAGCTTCAGGCGGCGTGACATTGAACACGGCGGTGCCGGTTGCCTCTTCCTTGCCGGTGTTGTGGGCGACGTAATAGGCCATGGCCACTTCACCGATCTTTATCTCCTGCCGCAATTCCTTGGGATGGAAATTCCAGGCAAGGGCGCCATCGATATTGGCATCGAAACGGATGGTGATGGACTCCACCGATGCGGAGGCAGGGGCGTTTGCCGCAACCTGCGTGGTGCCGCCAAAGCCCGTGACCTCGCAGAACAGGCTGTAGAGCGGCACTGAAGCATAGGCGAGGCCCAGCATGCCTAAGGCAACGCCAGAGGCCATCAGGGCGACGCGGCGGTTCCGGGCATGATCGGGCTGACGCGGCGTTGCCATCGCTAGAGCGTCCTTTCGGCCACGTTGCCGCCGAGGCGCACCAGCGTTGTGATGAAGAACAGTGCCACCATGATGATGAGGACGGCGGCCATGGCGATGGAGCGCCTGCGACGGCGCGCCATATCATCGGGCGAGAAGGGCTGGGGGGCTTGCATCAGAACACCGAAGGCCAAAGGGGCAGCGCCAGCACATGCTCGACCAGCAACAGCAACAGCATGGCAAAGAGCCAGATGATCGAATAACCGAAGAGTTTCTTCGATGCCCTGTCTTCATTCTCGCGGGCGGGTGCCCTGAACACCGCCAGCGCAAGGCGGATAAAGTTGAGCGTGAGAATACTTCCGGCAACTGCATAGAGATTGCCCGCGGTTCCCGTGAGCAGCGGCAGGCCAGCGACCGGCAGAAGCGCCACAGAATAGAGCAGGATCTGTTTCTTGGTTTCGGCACGTCCCGCCACATTGGGCAGCATGGGAACGCCTGCCTTTTCGTAATCGCCTTCACGGAACAGCGCCAGCGCCCAGAAATGGGGCGGGGTCCAGAAGAAGATCAAGAGGAAGAGTGCAATCGATCCGAGATCGATGCTGTTTGCTGCGGCGGCCCAGGCCACCATGGGCGGGAATGCGCCAGCCGCGCCGCCGATCACGATGTTCTGCGGCGTCCAGCGCTTCAGCCACATGGTGTAGATGACGACGTAGAAGAAGATGGTGAAGGCAAGCAGCGCCGCTGAGAGCACATTCACAAAGAGCCCCAGCATGAGAACGGAAGCCACGGCAAGCGTCAGGCCAAAACCCAGCGCTTCTTCGGGCGATATCGCGCCGCGCGGCACGGGGCGCGAAGCGGTGCGCTTCATCAGCGCATCGATGTCGGCATCGTACCACATGTTGAGCGCGCCCGATGCGCCGGCACCGAGGGCAATGCAAAGGATGGCGATGAAGCCGATCCAGGGATGAATGCTTCCCGGCGCCGCCACAAGGCCAACCACGGCAGAAAAGACCACAAGCGACATCACCCGCGGCTTCAAGAGCGCCACGAAATCGGCAACATCGCCCTGCCCGCCTAAAGTGGTGGACAGGGTTTCAGTTGCAAGTTCGGCGGGCCGTTGCGCCATGGGTTCCTACTTGGCGTCCCTACTTGATGATGGGAAGCGTCGAATACTGGTGGAAGGGCGGCGGAGAAGTGAGCGTCCACTCCAGCGTCGTTGCACCCTCGCCCCAGGGATTGTCGGCGGCAGGCACCTTGCGGGCAAAGGCGAGGATCATGCCAAGGAGGAAGATCAACATGCCCAGCCCCGATATGTAAGAGCCGATGGAGGAGACATAGTTCCAGCCCGCATAGACCTCAGGATAGTCGATGTAGCGGCGCGGCATGCCGGCGAGCCCAAGGAAGTGCTGCGGGAAGAACACCAGGTTGACGCCGATGAAGGTCACCCAGAAGTGCAGATGGGCGATGCCTTCCGAATACATGTAACCGAAGATCTTCGGGAACCAGTAATACCAGGCGGCAAAGATGGCAAAAACGGCGCCGAGCGAAAGCACATAGTGGAAGTGGGCCACCACATAATATGTGTCATGCAGCGAGCGGTCCGCGCCTGCATTGGCGAGCACTACGCCCGTCACGCCGCCGACGGTGAAGAGGAAGATGAAGCCGATGGCCCAGACCATGGGCGGCTTGAAGGTGATGGAGCCGCCCCACATGGTGGCGATCCAGGAGAAGATTTTCACGCCCGTGGGCACGGCGATGATCATGGTCGCGGCCACGAAATAGGCCTGTGTGTCGGCGTCCATGCCGACCGTGTACATGTGGTGGGCCCAGACAACGAAGCCGACAACGCCGATCGCCACCATGGCATAGGCCATGCCGAGATAGCCGAAGACGGGCTTTTTCGAGAAGGTGGAGACCACCTGGCTCACGATGCCGAAGCCGGGAAGAATGAGGATGTAAACTTCCGGATGGCCGAAGAACCAGAAGAGATGTTGGAACAGCATCGGATCGCCGCCCTGCGCGGCTTCAAAGAACGACGTGCCGAAGTTGCGGTCGGTCAAAAGCATGGTGATGGCGCCCGCCAGAACCGGCAGCGCCAAGAGCAGCAGGAACACGGTTACCAGGATTGACCAGACAAAGAGCGGCATCTTGTGCAGCGTCATGCCGGGGGCGCGCATGTTGAAGATGGTGGTGATGAAGTTGATGGCGCCGAGGATCGAGGAAGCACCGGCAAGGTGAATGGACAGGATGGCAAAATCCATGGCGGGTCCGGGTTGGCCCGTGGTCGAGAGCGGCGGATAGAGCGTCCAGCCGCCGCCGACGCCATACATGCCGGAAGGGCCTTCAACGAACATCGAAATCAGCAGCAGGAGAAGCGCAGGGACGAGAAGCCAGAAGGAAATGTTGTTCATGCGCGGGAAGGCCATGTCGGGCGCGCCGATCATCAGCGGTACGAACCAGTTGCCGAAGCCGCCGATCATGGCAGGCATGACCATGAAGAAGATCATGAGCAGCGCATGGGCGGTGACGAACACATTGAACATGTGCTTGCCGGCATCAAGGTTAGCGGGGTCCGCGCCATAGACCATGTAGGCAAGGCCGTGGAAAATCTGGATGCCGGGCTCTTGCAGCTCGACACGCATCAGGATCGAAAGTGTGGCGCCGATGACGCCCGAAATGATGGCGAACCACAGATACATCGTGCCGATGTCCTTGTGGTTGGTGGAATAGACGTAGCGGCGCCAGCCTGTCGGGTGGTCGGCGTGGTCATCGTGGGCGGCGTGAGCGTGTGCCATGAGTCTTGCCTCGAATTCAGAAAATCAGTTTTGGGCCAGCGTCTGCTGGCTCTGTGCTTTCAGGAGGGCGAACAGGAAATCGCGTGCCTCCTCGGCGCTTGCGGTCTTCACCTTCTCGGCCCAGGCGTTGTAGTCGGCTTCTGAAACCACATGGACTTCGATGGGCATGAAGGCGTGGTCCTTGCCGCAAAGCTCGGAGCACTGGCCGTAGTATACACCTTCCTTCGTGGCCTTGAACCAGTCTTCGTTCAGGCGCCCGGGCATGGCGTCAATCTTGAGGCCGAAGGAAGGCACCGTCCAGGCATGGATGATGCCGGCCGGATCGGCGGTGACGATGATCTTGACCGTCTTGTTGATGGGGACAACCATCGGAACATCGGTGGCCAGGAGATAGGGCCGGTTCTCGGCCTTGGCCTTGTCCTCGGGAAGGAGGCTGGCAACGAAGCTTACCTTGGCATCACCCGCCTCATCTACGCCGAGATCGGGATATTGATAGGTCCAGTTCCAGCCGGGATTGCCGATGATCTTGATGGTCATGTCGGCCTGCGGAATGTTGCGCTGGAGATAAAGGAGCCGGAAGGAGGGAATGGCGATTGCGACAAGAATGAGAACGGGGATCACCGTCCAAAGCACTTCAACAACAACATTGTGCGTGGTCTTGGAGGGAACCGGATTGACCCGGGCATTGAAGCGCAGCATCACATAGAGAAGGAGCGCCAGAACGAAAGCAGTGATCACCGTGATGATCACCAAGAGATAGGTGTGGAACCAATTGATGAATTCGGCAACGGGCGTTACCGGATCCTGCAAGCCCAGCTGCCATGGTTCCGCCTGGCCTGCCAGTGCAAATGCCGGCCCTGTCAAAGCGGCCAGCATGGCCATTGCGGCAGCCCACAGGCTCGCCATGCGCATATATTGCATCTTTGCTCCCTCGTCCCTCTGTCGCGCCCGCGCGCCAAAACTGCGCTATCATCACGGCGCACCACGTGAATTTGCCCTCAAAACCATATTCTCCGGGCTGCCGCAACTGAGGCCAGACGCGGCAAAACGTCTTGTAGAGCAAACTTCGCGGCCATTGCGGATTTTCGCCCCAATTCCGCGCCAATTGCCAGTCTCGCGAGCCTGCTTGCCAGTGTGGGGACTGGGGGCTAAATGCAACCCGATTTGTCATTATCATAGGAAATACCGTGAGAATCAGCCGTA
>JBIOWL010000237.1:0-2250 GCA_044868645.1 Aestuariivirga sp. | reverse complement strand
CTCTCGCCTACTCCGCCGCGAGCTTCATGCCCTCGCCCAGACCACTGTCGAGAAGCGAAGAGGCCTCGTCACCGAATTTCTTGAAGTTCCCGGCAAAGAGACCCAGGAGCTTCAAGGCCGCGGCATCATAGGCGGCGCCATCGGGCCAGGCCTTGCGCGGATTGAGCACGGCTGGCGCCACGCCCGGCAGGGCGACGGGCACAGCAAAACCGAAATGCGGATCAATCCTCATCTCGACATTTTCGATTTCACCCGAGAGCACAAGGCCGATGATCTTGCGCGTCAGTGCCAATGGCATGCGGCGGCCCACGCCATATCCGCCACCGGCCCAACCGGTGTTGACGAGGTAGCAGGGCACTTGATGCTGCTCCATGCGTTCCTTCAACATGGCGGCATAGACGGAAGGATGGCGCGTGAGAAATGGCGCACCGAAGCAGGCGGAGAAAGTGGCCTGGGGCTCGGTTACGCCGCGCTCGGTGCCCGCCACCTTGGCGGTGTAGCCAGACATGAAATGGAACATGGCCTGGTCGCCCGAGAGCCTTGCCACGGGCGGCAGCACGCCAAAAGCATCGCAGGTCAGCATGATGATGGCCTTCGGGTGCGGGGCCATGCCGGTTGTGCTGGCATTGGCAATTGCCGCGAGCGGATAGGCGGCTCTGGTGTTTTCCGTGCGGCTGACATTCTTGAAGTCGGGCAGCCTTGTTTCCGGATCGATAACAACGTTTTCCAGCACCGTGCCCCAACGGTTGGCGGCGGCGAAGATTTCAGGCTCGCTTTCAGCCGAAAGATTGATGGCCTTGGCATAGCAGCCGCCCTCGAAATTGAAGATACCCTTTTCCGACCAGCCGTGCTCATCATCACCGATCAGCATGCGTTCGGGATCGGTGGAGAGCGTGGTCTTGCCGGTGCCGGAAAGGCCGAAGAAGACCGCCGTGTCGCCCGCCTTGCCGACATTGGCCGAGCAATGCATGGGAAGCACGCCGCGATCAGGCAGTAAGTGATTGAGGGCCGTGAAGACGGATTTCTTGATCTCGCCCGCGTAGTGCGTGCCGCCGATCAAGACGATGCCTTGCTTCAGGTCCATGGCGATGACGGTATCGGAACGTGTTCCGTGTACGGATGGGTTTGCCCTGAAGCTGGGCAGGCAGATGATGTGGAGCTTCGGTGAGAAAGCCACGTCTACCTTCGGCTTGATCAAGAGGTGGCGGATGAAGAGAGCGGCCCAGGCTGTTTCGGTAATGACGCGGGTGTGGAGGGCGTAATCGGCATCGGCCCCGCCTAAGAGGTCCTGAACGAAAAGCGACTTGAGGCGGGCATGGGCCAGCATGTCGGCCTTGAGCTTTTCGAAGGCCTCGGCGCTCATGGACTGGCTGCCCTCCCACCAGACGGTGGCGGCGCTTGCGGCGTTGTGGACGATGTATTTGTCTTTGGGGCTGCGGCCCGTGTGCTGGCCGGTTGAGACAACAAGGGCGCCGGAGGCTGAAACCTCCGCTTCCTCGCGGGCAATGGCCTGCTGGTAGAGCACGGCTTCCGCGGCATTCCAGGAAATGCAATTGGCCCAGCGCAGGCCCAAGCTTGCAAGCTCGGCGCGGATCACGGGATCAAGCAGGTCGTTGACTGCGTTCATGACGTTCCCTCCAGCGGACGTTTCACCCGGCGCGTCTTTCGCTTCGCAGGTGATTCCACCTGCTCGCCCGATGCGCTGGTCCTTCTGCTTTTGTGGCGGAGGGAATGATTGATGTAAAGACGTATTTACATCATTGATTGATGGTATCGCACATTAATTTTTGATGTTTTTACGTCTTCTACATTTAAAGCCAACAAATTCTCCATGGACCTCCCGGACTTGATCCGGGACGCCGATGGAGGAAAACAAAAACGTCAGGGGGTTGGTGAGCGGGCGTCCATGAGACCTTGCGCCTTGAGGTCGCGCCAGAGTGCCTTGGGGATTTTTGCAGACAGGGTCTTCACATTGAGAGCGACCTGCTGGGGTTTGACCGCGCCGGGAATGACCGAAACCACGGAGGGGTGGGTGAGCGGGAAGCGGAGCGCTGCTTCAGGCAATTTCACCTTGTGGGCCCTGCAGACAGTTTCAATCTTCCGCACGCGCTCCAGAACATCCTTGGGGGCATTTTCATAATTGTAGTGGGCGCCAGGCTTTGCGCCCGTGGCAAGAATGCCTGAGTTGTAGGGCCCACCAAGGATGATGCCGATGCCGCGTTTTTCGCAAAGAGGCAGGAAGGAATTGAG
>JBIOWL010000236.1:0-2174 GCA_044868645.1 Aestuariivirga sp. | reverse complement strand
ACATATGCACCCCTCCCCCTGGGGAGGGGAGTTGCGCAGCAACGGGGTGGGGCGGCAAACTATGTCCCACAGAAAGTGGCGTGCACTTCTTCCGTGGGAAGGGGCGCGGCCTCGAAGCCGGACATGTTCAGCTTTTCTACGAAGGGCGTTCGCACGAGATCGCACAGCGTATTGAAGCGCGTGTAGTTGCCTTCCTCAGCCTCTTTCAATGCGGTTTCGACCTGATGATTGCGCGGAATGTAAACGGGATTGCTGCGCGCCATCAGTTGGGCGTCCGGCGCCTTTCCCTCCAGCCTTGCCTTCCACGCCGCATACCAGCCTGCATCGCCGAGGTCATCACCGCGCGTCAGATTGCGGAAGAAGAGGGTGAAATCCTGTTCCTTCTCCATCAGCATTTTCAATGTGGCAGCGATGAAGTCGCCATCATCAGCACGCCTTTTGGCGATGCCCAGCTTTGCCATCATGCCAGTTTCGAAATGTTCCTCGAATTGCGGAAGGAATTTCTCTAGTGCTGTCCTCGCCGGTGCGATGGCCTTTTCCTGATCGTTATCCAGCAATGGTAACAGACATTCGGCAAAGCGCGTCAGGTTCCAAAGAGCGATGCCCGGCTGCTGGTCCCAGGCATAGCGGCCCCATTCGTCGATCGAAGAGAACACTTTCTTCGGGTGGAACGTGTCCATGAAAGCGCAGGGGCCATAGTCGATGGTCTCGCCGGAGATCGCCATGTTGTCGGTGTTCATCACGCCATGGATGAAGCCAACACACATCCATTGCGCAATCAGTTTGGCCTGCCGTGCGATGGCATTGTCGAGCAACCACAGGAAGCGTGAGTCATCCGCTGGATAGCCCGAATAGCTGCGCCTTAACTCATGGTCGGCGAGGGCGCGCAATCCTTCCACATCACGGCGTGATGCCGCGAACTGGAAGGTACCGACGCGCACATGGCTTTTCGCTACGCGGGCGAGGATGCCGCCCGGCTCTTTCCTCCGGCGATAGACATCTTCGCCTGTGGTGACCACGGCAAGCGAACGGGTGGTTGGAATGCCAAAGCCCGCCATGGCTTCGCTCACGATATATTCCCGCAGCATCGGTCCCAGCGCCGCTCTGCCATCGCCATTGCGTGAAAAGGGCGTTGCGCCAGAGCCTTTCAGTTGAACTTCGAAAACACCCTTCGGCGTTTCAAGCGTGGCAATGAGATGGGCACGGCCATCGCCCAAAAGCGGAACCCAGTTTCCAAACTGGTGGCCGGAATAAGCCAAAGCTACGGGTTCCTGCCCCGGAAAAGGCCCATTGCCTGACAACGCAGTGAGTGCCTCGGGCCGCCCGAACCAGTCGGTCGGCAATCCCAGCTCCATCGCCAAAGCATCATTGCGCGCAACCAGCCTGGGCGCCTCGACGGGAACCGGTGCTACGGCGCGATAGAAAGTCTCAGGCAGGTTGGTTGCAAGGTTCACTTCTTCAGCCAGTTCATGTCCGGATAGGGAATGGGCTCCTTGGCCTTGAAGGCAAAGCGGCGGAAAATCTCGCCATAGCCCTTCATGGTATAACTGTTGTTCTTGGCCAAAAGTTCCGCCCTTTCGGCGCGGTAATAGGCTGGCAGCTTATACCAGGCGAGCGCCGGCCTGGTGTGGTGCGCCACATGGAGGTTGTTGTTGAGGAAAAGCAGCGCCCAAAAAGGCGATGCTTCGATGATGATGGTGCGGTGGTTCACATCTTCCGCCGCTTGATGCTCGCAGAAAGAGCGCACCAACGCCAGCGAGACTCCGGGATAGGCGATGAGGAGATAATATTGCCAGAAAGGCATGCCGCACACGCCGACAACCCACCAGATGATGATGGCGCTCGACAAAGCGAAAAGGCCCCAGGCTTTCGCCTTGGATTTGTCGCCCAGAAGCGCATCGCGGATATCCGGCGGCCAGAATTGCAGGATGCTGATGGCGGGGCCCATCACCATGCGGCCCACAAGCGTGTGGTTCAGGGCATAAAGGGTGCGCTTGAGGCCGGGCATTTCCGCCCAGCTGTCGGGCAGCACGTAATAGCTCTCAGGATCCCTCACGGGGTCAGTGAGGTGAAGGTCATTGTGATGGGTGAGGTGCGTTTCCTTGTAGCGTTGGTAGGGAAGCCACATGGCGGGCGCCAGAAAGATCAATGCCTCGTTGAGGACGCGGCTCCGC
>JBIOWL010000235.1:0-12462 GCA_044868645.1 Aestuariivirga sp. | reverse complement strand
GTGAAGCCCGGCAACGCCATGCCGATCGGCAACGTTCCGGTCGGCACGATCGTCCACAATGTCGAGACCAAGCCAGGAGCAGGCGGCTCGCTCGCCCGTTCCGCCGGCACCTATGCCATGGTGGCGGGACGCGACGGCGCGTCGGTCATTATCCGCATGAAGTCGGGTGAAACCCGCATGGTTCCGGCAGCATGCCTTGCTTCGGTGGGCGCGGTGTCGAATCCGGACCACTTGAACGAAATCGTTGGCAAAGCTGGCCGCAACCGCTGGAAGGGCTTCCGCCCGGTGTCGCGCGGTATTGCACGTAACCCGGTCGACCACCCGAACGGCGGCCGCACCAATGGCGGCAAGCACTGGGCCACTCCCTGGGGCAAGCCGACCAAGGGCAAGAAGACGCGCACCAACAAGCGCACAACCAAGTTCATTGTGCGGTCTCGCCATGACCGCAAGAAGACGCAGTAAGGGGCGCTAAATGACACGTTCCGTTTGGAAAGGCCCGTTCGTTGACGGGTATGTGCTGAAGAAGGCGGAGGCCGCACGCGGCTCGCGCCAGGCGATCAAGACGTGGAGCCGCCGCTCCACCATCCTGCCGCAGTTCGTGGGCCTGACGTTCCAGGTGCACAATGGCAACAAGTTCATCCCTGTATTCGTGACGGAGGAAATGGTGGGCCACAAGCTCGGTGAATTTGCGCCGACGCGGACCTTCAAGAGCCATTCCGCCGCCGACAAGAAGGTGGAGGCTGCGAAGTCATGAGCAAGAAAACGCACCCGCGCGTCCTCAAGGACAATGAAGCGAAGGCGGTGACGCGCTCGCTTCGCATCAACACGCGCAAGCTCAACGAGGTTGCAACCGAAATCCGCGGCATGAAGGTGGACAAGGCGTTGGCGCATCTTGCCTTCTCGCGCCGCCGCATTGCCAAGGACGTGAAGAAGACACTCGAGTCGGCAATTGCCAATGCCGAGAACAATCACGACCTCGACATCAACAACCTTGTCGTGGCGGAAGCCTGGACGGGCAAGAACCTGGTGATGAAGCGCTGGTTCCCGGATGCCCGCGGCCGCGTCGGCCACATTGAGAAGTTTTTCAGCGAACTCACAATCGTAGTGCGCGAAGAAAAGAAGGAGGCCGCTTAATGGGCCAGAAAGTCAACCCCATCGGCCTTCGCCTCGGTATCAACCGCACATGGGATTCGCGGTGGTTCGCGGGTAGCCGTGAATACGGCAAGCTCCTGCATGAGGACATGAAGATCCGTGAGTACCTGAAGAAGGAACTCAAGCAGGCCGGCGTTTCCAAAGTGCTGATCGAGCGTCCGCACAAGAAGTGCCGCGTGACGATCTATTCGGCCCGCCCCGGTGTCGTTATCGGCAAGAAGGGTGCGGACATTGAAAAGCTGCGCAAGACCGTTGCCGGCATGACGGGCTCGGAAGTGCATCTCAATATCGTTGAAGTGCGCAAGCCCGAGATCGACGCCTATCTCGTTGCCGACAATATTGCGCAGCAGTTGGAGCGCCGCGTCGCTTTCCGCCGTGCCATGAAGCGCGCCGTGCAGTCAGCCCAGCGCATGGGTGCGCTCGGCATCAAGATCACTTGCGCAGGCCGCCTTGGCGGCGCTGAAATTGCGCGCACCGAGTGGTATCGCGAAGGCCGCGTGCCGCTGCATACGCTGCGCGCCGATGTGGATTACGGCGTTGCCACGGCCCACACGGCCTATGGCACCAATGGCGTCAAGGTCTGGATCTTCAAGGGCGAAATCCTCGAGCACGATCCGATGGCGCAGGACAAGCGCTTCGGTGCGCTGCAGGAAGGCGGCAGCCCTGGCGGTCGTCCGCCGCGCCGCGAACAGGCAACGGCCTGAGCGGGAGTTACTGAATCATGTTGCAACCGAAAAAGACAAAATACCGCAAGGCTCACAAGGGCCGCATTCATGGCCGGGCCACCAGCTGCAATACGCTGGATTTTGGCGCCTTCGGCCTCAAGGCCCTTGAACCTGAACGCCTGACGGCGCGCCAGATCGAAGCTGCCCGCCGTGCGCTCGCTCGTGGCATGAAGCGTGCCGGCCGCATCTGGATCCGTGTGTTCCCGGATGTGCCGGTTTCCAAGAAGCCTGCGGAAGTGCGCATGGGTTCCGGCAAGGGTTCGCCCGAATACTGGGCGGCGCGCGTGAAGCCGGGCCGCGTTCTGTTTGAAATCGATGGCGTGCCACGTGGCGTTGCCGAGGAAAGCCTCGGTCTTGCCGCCGCAAAGCTTCCCATCAAGACGCGCTTTGTTGCGCGCCTTGGTGAATAAGGGAGGGCAGAGAGATGAAGATCAGCGATGTCCGCGCCCTGACGAAGGACCAAGTCAAGGACGAGATCCTGAAGCTCAGGAAGGAGCAGCTCAACCTGCGCTTCCAGCGCGCTTCGGGCCAGCTCGAGAAAACCCACCGCATCAACCAGATCCGCAAGGACATTGCCCGTCTCAAGACGGTGCAGTCCGCGACGGCCAAGGCCAAGTAGGAGACTAGAAAAACATGCCAAAGCGCATCCTGCAGGGCGTGGTCGTGAGCGACAAGAACGACAAGACCATCGTGGTGAAGGTGGAACGCCGCCTGCGCCATCCGGTGTTCAAGAAGACTGTGCGCGTGTCGAAGAAGTATCACGCACATGACGAGAAGAACGAAGCCAAGACGGGCGAAATTGTCCGCATCCAGGAAACCCGGCCCATGTCCAAGCAGAAGCGCTGGGCACTGGTCGAGAAGGTCGACGCGTCGAAGGCTTGAGACTGAACAGGTGACACCATGATCCAACAAGAGACAAATCTCGACGTTGCCGACAACTCAGGCGCCCGCCGCGTTCAGTGCATCAAAGTGCTGGGCGGCTCCAAGCGCCGCTATGCCAGCGTGGGCGACGTGATCGTCGTTTCCGTCAAGGAAGCGATCCCGCGCGGCCGCGTGAAGAAGGGCTCGGTGATGAAGGCTATTGTTGTGCGTACGGCGAAGGATATCCGCCGCGCCGATGGCTCTGCCATCCGCTTTGACCGCAACGCCGCCGTGCTGATCAACCCGCAGGGCGAGCCTGTGGGCACGCGTATTTTCGGACCGGTTCCGCGCGAGCTTCGCGGCAAGAACCAGATGAAGATCATTTCGCTCGCACCGGAGGTGCTGTGATGGCAGCCAAGATCAAGAAGGGTGACAAGGTCATCGTCATTGCCGGCCGCGACAAGGGCCGCCAGGGCGAAGTCCTTTCCGTGTCGCCCACCGATAACCGTGCTGTCGTTTCCGGCATTAATGTCGTGAAGCGCCACACCAAGCAAACTGCTGCCCAGGAAGGCGGCATCGTTTCGAAGAGCCTGCCCATCCACCTGTCCAATATCGCGATCCGCGATCCCAAGGACGGAAAGCCGACCCGCATCGGCTACAAGATGGTGGGCGAGAAGAAGGTGCGCTTTGCCAAGCGCTCAGGAGAACAAATCGATGGCTGAGGACAAGAAGGTCAAGCCGGCCGCAGCCCCCAAGGCTGACAAGCCCGCTGCCGCGAAGGGTGAGAAACCTGCCGCTGGTGCGAAGGAAAAGGCGCCGAAGAAGGGCGCCGAGAAGGCTGGTGTTGAAAATGCCAATGCCGGGCTGCCGGAGAACTATGTGCCGCGCCTGCGCAAGCACTATGACGAAGTGATCAAGCCGGAGCTCATCAAGAAGTTCGGTTACAAGAACGTTATGCAAGTACCGCGCATCACCAAGATCGTGCTCAACATGGGCATCGGCGAGGCAACGCAGGATTCGAAGCTGGTGAACGTTGCTGCTTCTGAACTTGAAAGAATCGCGGGCCAGAAGCCTGTGCTCACCAAGTCACGCAAGGCCATCGCGCAGTTCAAGATCCGCGAGAACCTGGCGATCGGCGCAAAGGTGACGCTGCGCAAAGTGCGCATGTATGAGTTCCTTGATCGTCTCGTCACTGTGGCTCTGCCGCGCGTGCGCGACTTCCGTGGCCTCACGGACCGTTCCTTCGACGGCCACGGCAACTTCGCCATGGGTATCAAGGAGCACATCATTTTCCCGGAAATCGATTACGACAAGATTGACCGGGTGTGGGGCCTCGACGTGATCGTGTGCACCACGGCAAAGACCGACGACGAGGCGCGGGCGCTGCTCGATGCCTTCAACTTCCCCTTCCGCAAAAGCCAACAGCGCAAAGCGGCATAAGGAAAGAGCCCCGAGACATGGCAAAAACAAGCTCAATCAACCGCAACGAAAAGCGCCGCAAGATGGCCCGCCAGTCAGATGCCAAGCGCAAGCGGCTCAAGGCGCTCATCAAGAACAAGAACACGACCATGGAGGATCGTTTCAACGCGGTTCTCAAGCTGGCGGAAATGCCGCGCAATTCAGCCAAGAACCGCATCCGCAACCGCTGCGAGGTAACGGGCCGCCCGCGCGCCTATTACCGCAAACTCAAGATGTCGCGCATTGCGCTGCGTGAACTGGCCAATCTCGGGATCATCCCCGGCATGGTCAAGTCAAGCTGGTAAGGAAGGACGGAAGATGTCTGTCATAGTCAGCGATCCAGTGGGCGATATGCTCGCCCGCATCCGCAACGCCCAGGAGCGGGGCAAGAACAAGGTCGTCGTGCCGCCGTCGCGTTTGCGCGAACGCGTGCTCGAAGTCCTGCACAAGGAAGGCTACATCCGCGGCTTCACCACGGTGGAGAAGGACGGAAAGGCCGAGCTTGAAGTTGAGCTCAAGTATTTTGATGGCGCGCCGGTGATCAAGGAAGTTCACCGCGTGTCGAAGCCTGGCCGCCGCGTTTACGCATCGGTCACAACCCTGCCGTCCGTCTACAACGGGCTTGGCATTGCCATCCTTTCCACGCCCAAGGGCGTGATGACGGATGCTGATGCGCGTGCCCAGAATGTCGGCGGCGAAGTGCTCTGCACGGTGTTCTGAGGTCGATCATGTCTCGTATTGGCAAAAAAGCTGTATCGGTTCCATCCGGCGTGACGGTGAACGTCAACGGCAGCACGGTTTCCGTGAAGGGCCCGAAGGGCGAACTCAAGGAAGTGCTCAACGACCAGGTGACGGTCAAGATGGAGCAGGGTGGCGTCAAGGTTGACCCAGTAAACCAGACAAAGCTGGCGCGCTCTTCCTGGGGTATGTCGCGCACGCTTGTCCGCAATATGATGCTGGGTGTGACGCAGGGCTATTCCAAGTCGCTTGAAATCAATGGCGTCGGCTACCGTGCCGCAGTGCAGGGAAAAATGCTTCAGCTCAACCTGGGCTACAGCCATGACGTGAATTATCCGATTCCGGCTGGCATCGAAATCAAGACGCCGAAGCCCACGGAAATCGTGATCTCCGGCATCAACAAGCAGCAGGTGGGGCAGGTTGCCGCCGAAATCCGCGACTGGCGCGGGCCCGAACCCTATAAGGGTAAGGGCATCAAGTATGCCAACGAAACAATCTTCCGCAAGGAAGGCAAGAAGAAGTAAGGGGCTCGAATATGGGCAAGATCACAAGCATTGGCCTGCGCAAGGCCCGCGTCCGCAAGGCGCTGGCGCGCCGCCTTAATGGCCGGCCGCGCCTTTCCGTCTTCCGCTCGGGCAAGAACATCTATGCCCAGATCATCGATGACACGAAGGGCAGCACGCTTGTTGCCGCGTCCTCGATCGAGAAGGATGTGAAGGGCAAGCTCAAGACGGGCGCTGACAAGGCTGCTGCTGCAGTTGTCGGTAAGCTGGTTGCCGAGCGCGCCACAAAGGCCGGGATCAAGGACGTTGTCTTTGACCGCGGCAGCTACATTTACCATGGGCGCGTCAAAGCGCTCGCCGAAGCCGCCCGTGAAGGCGGATTGAATTTCTAAGTGAAGGCATAGGCAGATCATGGCTAAGGAACGTGCCGAGCGCGGCGAACGCAGGGACCGCGGTGACCGTAAGGACGCCGAGAAGGTCGACAGCGAGTTCATCGACAAGCTGGTTGCGATCAACCGCGTCGCCAAGGTGGTGAAGGGTGGCAAACGCTTCGGCTTTGCGGCGCTCGTCGTCGTTGGCGACCAGAAGGGCCGCGTTGGCTTCGGCCATGGCAAGGCGCGTGAAGTGCCGGAAGCCGTACGCAAAGCCACGGAAGGCGCCAAGCGCGCACTTATCCGCGTGCCGTTGCGCGAAGGCCGCACGCTGCATCACGACGTTGATGGACGCTGGGGTGCGGGCAAGGTGACGCTGCGCACCGCGCCTCCCGGAACCGGCATCATCGCCGGCGGCCCGATGCGCGCCGTATTCGAATCGGTCGGCATGCATGACGTAGTCGCCAAGTCCAAGGGCTCTTCCAATCCTTACAACATGGTGCGCGCCACGTTTGACGCATTGAAGAAGCAAACCTCTCCGCGTTCGGTTGCGAACCGCCGCGGCAAGAAGGTGAGCGAAGTGCTGCGCCGGTCCGGCGATGCAGCGGCGATCGCTGACTGAGGAGCACAGCCATGGCCAAGGACAAGACACTCACCGTTCAACAGATCGCCAGCGCCAACCGCCGTCCTGCCCACCAGCAGAAGACGCTGATCGGCCTTGGCCTCAACAAGATCCGCCGCAAGGCAACGCTTCCCGACACGCCTGCAATCCGTGGCATGATTGCCAAGGTACAGCACCTCGTGCGGGTGGTTGAATAAGGACTTCGACAGATGAAGCTCAATCAGATCCGTGACAATCCTGGCGCCCGCAAGGTCCGCACCCGTGTGGGCCGTGGCATCGGCTCCGGCCTTGGCAAAACTGCCGGCCGTGGCGGCAAGGGCCAGACGGCGCGCAAGGGCGGTGCAAAGGCCGGCTTTGAAGGCGGCCAGATGCCCATTTACCGCCGCCTCCCGAAGCGTGGCTTCAACAAGCCAAATCCGGTGGCTTACAATGAGGTCAATCTGGCCCGGGTGCAGGCTGCAATCGATTCCAAGAAGCTTGATGCAAAGTCTCCAGTAACGGGGGCTGCACTGCTGGCGGCTGGTGTGATTTCCAAGCTGACCGAGGGCGGAGTTCGCCTGATTGGCGCGGAAAAGTTTACGGCAAAGCTTGCCTTCGAGGTCTATTATGCCACGAAGGGCGCCATTGCCACGGTTGAGAAGGCTGGCGGCAGCGTGAAAATCCTGCGTCCGGCGCCTGCGGAAAAGCCCGCAAAGGCTTGAAGTAGCAGTTGATCCATGGACGCCGGAAACCCACATAAGGCGTTCCGGTAACAGGCAAGGGCGAAAGACATGGCTTCAGCAGTTGAACAACTTGCGGCAAACCTCAGTTTCAGCGCGCTTGCCAATTCGGAAGAGCTGAAGAAGCGCATCTGGTTCACGCTGGGTGCGCTCATCGTCTATCGCCTGGGTTCTTATATTCCGATACCTGGCATTGATACGGTCACTCTCGAACAATTTGCCAACCAGAATGCTTCGGGCATTCTGGGCTGGATGAACGGACTCGCCGGTGGCGCGCTTGGCCGCATGGCCATCTTCGCGCTCAATCTGATGCCCTATATTTCTGCCTCCATCATCATGCAGTTGATGACCAGCGTGTCTCCCACGCTTGAGGCGCTTAAGAAAGAAGGCGAAGCTGGCCGCAAGAAGATCAACCAGTACACGCGCTATGGCACGGTGCTGCTGGCGGCTGTGCAGGCCTATGGCATTGCGGTCGGCCTCGAAGGGCAGGGCAACATTGTTACTGACCCTGGCTGGTTCTTCCGCATTTCAACTGTTGTCACTCTGACAGGAGGGACGTTGTTCCTCATGTGGCTTGGTGAACAGATCACCTCGCGCGGTATTGGTAATGGCACGTCACTCATCATTTTCGCAGGCATCGTGGCTGGGCTGCCCAGCGGCGTTGCCGCGCTTCTGGAACTTGGCCGCACCGGGCAGATGAGCTTCTTCCTGATCCTCGGCATCCTGATCATGGCTTTCGGGGTGATCGCCTTCATCGTGTTCTTCGAGCGGGCGCAGCGGCGGCTGCTGATCCAATATCCCAAGCGGCAGATCGGCATGAAGATGACCCAGGCCGATCAATCTCACATGCCATTGAAGCTCAACACTTCTGGCGTCATTCCGCCGATCTTTGCTTCCTCGCTGCTCCTCCTTCCGCTCACTGTCGCCAATTTTTCGGCGGGGCAGGGGCCGGACTGGCTCAACCAGATCACTTCGCTTCTCGGGCACGGGCAGCCGCTGTTCCTGTTCTTCTATGCGGCTCTCATCGTCTTTTTTGCCTTCTTCTATACTTCCATCATGTTCAATCCGAAGGAGACGGCGGAGAATCTGAAGAAGTCCGGCGGCTTTATCCTGGGCATCCGCCCTGGTGAAAAGACGGCTGAATACATCGACTGGATTCTGACCCGCGTCACCGCGATCGGTGCTGCCTATCTCGTTATCATCTGCATGTTGCCGGAACTGCTTGTGGGCTATTCGGGAATTCCCTTCTACTTCGGCGGCACGTCGCTCTTGATCGTGGTCACAGTGACACTTGATACCGTTGCGCAATTGCAGGGTCACATGCTGGCCCAGCAATATGGCAAGCTGCTGCAGAAGGCATCGCTGCGGAGCGGCAAGAGATGAATCTCATTCTTCTTGGGCCACCTGGCGCAGGAAAGGGCACCCAGGCCAAGATTCTCGAAGAGCGGTATGGCCTCAAGCAGTTATCCACAGGTGATATGCTGCGGGCGGCCATCGCGGCAGGTTCCGAGACTGGGCTCAAGGCAAAGGCCATCATGGACAAGGGCGACCTTGTTTCCGATGATGTGATCGTAGGCATTGTGTCTGAACGCCTGGACAAGCCGGATGTGGCCAAGGGTGTGGTGTTTGACGGCTTTCCCCGGACACCGGCCCAGGCCGAGGCCCTGGACAAGATGCTCGCCGGACGCGGCTCAAAGCTTGATGCCGTGATCGAGATGCGGGCGGACGATGAAGCCCTTGTTGAGCGAATTGCGGGCCGTTTCACCTGCAAGACGTGCGGCAAGAGCTACCATGACAAGTTCCAGCCAACGAAAAAGCCTGGAGTTTGTGACAATTGTGGAGGGACGGAGTTCGTGCGTCGGCCCGATGACAATGAAAAGACGGTGCGCGACCGGCTTCAGGTTTACAACCGGCAGACGGCCCCCCTGGTGTCCTACTACGCCAAGGCAGGCAAGCTCTCGGTAGTGGACGGCATGGCGGAGATCGGGGCGGTAACAGCCTCTATCGCTAAGGTGCTGAACGGAGTCGCAAAAGGCTGAATTTGCTTGCTCCTTGGGTTGACGTTTCAGCGATTCACCTCTAAGGACGGCGCATTCTCAGTCTCTGACAGGCTCGTTTGGGGAGAATCTCTCCCCGGGCGCGGCCTTGATTTTATGGGAAGGGCTTTGCGGCCTTGCCTTGGGACGTTAACATGAGGCTAATAAGCCTTTGAATAAATTGGAGATTTTGCGTGGCCCGTATTGCAGGCGTCAACATACCCACAGGCAAGCGCGTAGAGATCGCGCTTCGCTACATCTACGGCATCGGCCCGGTGAACGCCAAGGTCATTTGCAATGAGGTGAAGATTCCTGCCTCAAAGCGGGTGAACGAGCTTTCGGATGCCGAAGTGCTGGCCATCCGCGAAATCATCGACCGCGACTATATGGTGGAGGGCGACCTTCGCCGTGATGTCTCAATCAATATCAAGCGCCTGACTGATCTCAACTGCTACCGTGGCCTGCGCCATCGCAAGGGCCTTCCTGTTCGCGGCCAGCGTACCCATACCAACGCCCGCACCCGCAAGGGTCCGGCCAAGCCGATCGCCGGCAAGAAGAAGTGAGGCATCTGACCCATGGCTAAAGAAGCAACACCAGCCGCCCGTGGCGGCAAGCGCAAGGAACGGAAGAATGTTTCCTCCGGCGTGGTGCATGTCAATTCCAGTTTCAACAATACGATGATCACCATCACCGATGTGCAGGGCAACACCATCTCCTGGGCCTCGGCAGGCAAGCTCGGCTTCAAGGGCTCGCGCAAGTCGACGCCCTATGCGGCGCAGGTTGCCGGCGAACAGGTGGCACGCGCCGCCATGGAGCATGGCATGCGTACTGTGGAAGTTGAAGTGTGTGGTCCTGGCTCGGGCCGTGAGTCCGCGCTTCGTGCGCTGCAGGCTGCGGGGCTTCAGGTGACGTCGATCCGCGACGTGACACCGATCCCGCACAATGGCTGCAGGCCGCCCAAACGCCGCCGCGTCTGACGCGATGAAATCTGGCCGCCTGCACGCAGCAGGATGGCCGCAAGAAGAATTCTAAAGAGGGCAGGGCAATCTGCCGGAGGCACATGGGAACATGAACATGCAGGTCAATCAGAAGAACTGGCAGGAACTGATCCGTCCCGGCAAGATCGATATCCAGCCGGGCAAGGACAAACGCCGCGTTGCGACGATTGTTGCTGAGCCGCTGGAGCGCGGTTTCGGCACGACGCTGGGCAATGCATTGCGCCGTATTCTGTTGTCGTCGTTGCAGGGCGCTGCCGTCAATTCAGTGCAGATCGACGGCGTGCTTCACGAATTCTCGTCCATTGCAGGCGTGCGCGAGGACGTGACGGACATCATTCTCAACATCAAGGAAATTGCTTTCGTGATGCATGCGGACGGCCCGAAGCGGCTGACGCTGCGCAAGGAAGGTCCGGGCGTTGTACGCGCCGGTGACATCCAGCAGACGGCGGATGTGCAAATCCTGAACCCGGAACATGTGATCTGCACACTCGATCAGGGCGCGGAAGTGCGCATGGAATTCACCGTCAACACCGGCAAAGGCTATGTGCAGGCTGAGAAGAACCGTCCGGAGGACGCGCCGATCGGATTGATTCCGGTCGATTCCATCTATTCACCGGTGCGCAAGGTCTCCTACCGCGTGGAAGCCACCCGCGAAGGTCAGGTTCTCGACTATGACAAGCTGATCATGACGGTTGAGACCAACGGCGCGGTTTCGCCCGATGATGCGGTGGCTTATGCGGCACGCATCCTGCAAGACCAGATCTCGGTCTTCATCAACTTCTCCGAGCCCGTGCAGCATGTGGTGGAAGACCAGCAGCGTTCGGAACTGCCGTTCAATGCGGCGCTTCTCAAGAAAGTGGACGAGCTCGAGCTTTCGGTGCGTTCAGCCAACTGTCTGAAGAACGACAATATAGTTTATATCGGCGATCTCATCCAGAAGACGGAAGCGGAGATGCTGCGCACTCCGAACTTCGGCCGCAAATCGCTCAACGAGATCAAGGAAGTGCTGGCACAGATGGGCCTGCACCTCGGCATGGAAGTGCCGAACTGGCCGCCGGAAAACATCGACGAACTCGCCAAGAAGCTCGAAAGTCATTACTGAGGAATTGGCGCGACCCTGTGTTGCGCCACGGAATTGAAGGAGAAGTATCATGCGTCATGGATTTAGCGGACGGCGGCTCAACCGCAGCTCTGCCCATCGCAAGGCCATGTTCGCCAACATGTCGGCCTCGCTCATCAAGCATGAGCAAATTGTCACCACACTGCCGAAGGCGAAAGACCTTCGCCCGATCGTCGAGAAGCTTGTGACGCTTGCCAAGAAGGGCGGTCTCCATGCCCGCCGCCAGGCGGTCTCGGAAATCAAGGACGTGGAGCAGGTGAAAAAGCTGTTTGACGTTCTTGCAGCGCGCTACAAGGACCGCAAGGGCGGCTATACGCGCATCATGAAGGCAGGCTTCCGCCATGGTGACAATGCGCCGGTTGCGGTGATCGAGTTCGTTGACCGCGACGTGAAGGAAAAGGGCAAGGATTCAGGTCCTGTCCAGAAGAAGGAAGAGGCGACGGCTGAAGCTGCTGCCTGATCTGGTTGCCAGTTGAGTTTCAAAAGGTGGGTTTCGGCCCGCCTTTTTTATGTCAGTCGTGGTGTGACATCTTTTCGAGATTGTCGTTGTAGCGCTTGGTCGCCGCCTCGAAACGCGCCTGGAAATCCATCATGTTTTTCTTCGGTTCCTGATAGAAGGCTGTCAGCTTCATGATGCGGATGAAGAGCTTGGTGGCAAACCGCCCCCAGAAGCGCATGGGCCGGTCAAAATCGAAAAGCAGGATGACGCGCTCCTCTTTCGTGTCGTTCCACACTTCGTGCTCGTAGGTATCATCGAAGACAAAGATTTCACCCGGCCGCCAGACCTTGATGGCATCGCCGATGCGGATGCGGCATTTCTCTGCGTTTTTGGGGATAATGAGGCCAAGATGGGCGCGCAGGATGCCCTTCGAAACGCCCTTGTGGGCCCTGATGTGATAGCCGGGGCTCAGGATCGAAAACCAGGCGGTCTGGATGTTTGGAACGGCGGCGAGCATGCGCGCCGTTTTGGGCGCCTGGGCGCAATTCTTCTCCAGCTTTTCGCCGAAGCCGTAAAGGATGAAGGTGCGCCAATTCTGGCCAGTTGAGATCTTGTGCTGATCGGGAGACACATCATGGAACAACGGAATGGCTTCCCGATGCTCTAGAATCTGCTGCACCTCCTTCAGGATGATGCGCCAGTTCTTCTCGAATTCCCAGA
>JBIOWL010000234.1:0-3154 GCA_044868645.1 Aestuariivirga sp. | reverse complement strand
TTGCCCTTTATTCAGCACCGGCGACAACCGATGACTATATGCGCTGGGCTTTCGACATGATGAATGCCGGAGCTGATGCAATTTACTGCGCGGCCGCATTCGACACTGTGGAGCGCATGGCCAATAACGGGGATATTGTCCCTGGCCATGCGCTCCACCGTGTCAAACGCAGCTGCGCAATAGATCGCATCAGCTCCGGCATTCATCATGTCGAAAGCCCAGCGCATATAGTCATCGGTTGTCGCCGGTGCTGAATAAAGAGCAAGCCCCGGCACCGCAAAGATCAATGGCGCCACATCGCGGAAGCGCCTGTCCTTGATCATCTCCGGCGGCACGGAGCACATGTCGATGCCCGCTTCCTCGGCGGCGGCAAGCTCCTCCCAGTTTTCCGTGCGCATCATGGTGTACTGATACTTGCCCTTGTTGGCGCGGATATCGGCAATGGTGGGGCGCTTGCGGGCCATGGGTCTATCCCTTGAGAAGTGTCTTGAGTTGAACTGCAGGATCAGCAAGCGCCGCCGGATCAGGCCGCGCTTCTTTTGCGATCAGCATTTCAGCAAGCTTGACATCGCGCGCAATGGAATTGCCAGGCCCGATGCCGCTTGCGCCCTTGATGGTCCCAGCCTCGTTCAGATGGAACAACAGCAGGATTTCAGGCGATGACCTGCGTTCCAGTGTCCGTGGGCCGGCATCGGAAAGACCTGCCACTTGCAGAGACAATTCATACTGGTCCGACCAGAACCACGGCACAGCTTTGTAGGTCTTGGCTGCGCCAAGCATGTTCTCTGCCGCGAGCGAACCCTGGTCCTGTGCATTGCGCCAGGCTTCGAGCCGGATGCGGCGATTTCCAAACAGGGGATGGGGGAATGAGCAACAGTCACCCGCCGCATAGATATCCAGATCGCTTGTCTGCAATGTACCATCGACCGCAATGCCGTTGTCGAGGGTGAGACCGGCCGCTGCTGCGAGTGAAACATCGGGCGCCGCGCCAATGCCGGCAACAATGCTGTCAGCTGCGATGCGCCGGCCATCCGCCAGCAGGACGGCATCACTTTCGAGCGCAGAGATGGCGGTTCCAGTGAGCATGGTAACGTCTGCCGCCACATGGCGCGCATGAACAATTGCGGCAATCGCCTCGGGGACGCCGCGCATGAGAATGCGGGGCAGCGCTTCAATCAATGTCACCTTGCAGCCGCGCTTTGCGGCGGATGACGCAAGCTCCAGCCCGATGAAGCCGCCGCCGATGATGACGATGCGCTTGCCAGCCGCAAACTTCTGCCGCAGCAGCAATGTGTCTTCAAAATTGCGCAGTAGCAATGCATGCTCGCCACCGGGCAATGAAAGCTTGCGGGGCTTGGCGCCCGTGGCGATGAGAAGTTTCGCGTAAGGCACTGTGCCACCATCGGCCAAGGTGACAGTCTTGTTTTGCCGGTCGATTGCCTTGGCCGCCACGCAGCGTTTGACCTCTGCCTTCAGCGATGCGGCAATGCCTTCATCCATCAGCCAGACAGGTGTGGGTTCGGCTTCATCGGCAATCGCTGCTTTCGAGAGGGGCGGCCGATCATAGGGCATCAGAGCCTCTTCGCCGATCAGCGTGATGGGCCCGTCATAATTGCTGGCGCGGAAAGAAATGACGGCGCGGTGCCCCGCCATGCCCGCACCGATGATGACCATGCCTGTCATGATGGTCAGGCGATATCGATGAAGACTTTTCCGCCTTCAACTTTCACAGGATAGGTCTTGAGATTGACGCAGACGGGCGCGCCCATGGCAAACCCGTTGGTGTAATCGAAGCGGCCATTGTGCTTGGGGCATTCGATGATGTTGTCCATGACAAGCCCATCCGCGAGGTGCACCTTCTCATGGGTGCACAAGCCATCGGTGCAGTAGTAGTCGTCGTCAGGCGAGCGGTAGATGGCGAAAGTCCTGCCCCCGTGGTCAAAGCGGGAAACATCCTCATTTGCCACGTCTTCCGCGGCGCAGGCTTCAATCCAATTGGCCATTCGATCCTCTAAATTTCATTCAGCGGCCAGGGTCTGGCCATGCAAATCCGGGCGGTAGGGTTTGGCTGTGGGCGGCAGCTTCCGCACCAGATAGATATCCTCTCCCCGCATTTGCCGCGCCCAGATGGGCAGCATCTCCTTGTAGCAGGCCCAGATGGAAGGTGAAGGCTCGGGGAGATCATTTTTGATCATTTCATGGAGCCGCGGCAGGGCATGATAAGGCACCATCGGATACATGTGGTGCTCTATGTGATAGTTCATGTTCCAATAGATGAAGCGCGAGATAGGATTGAGATAGACGGTCCGCGAATTGAGCCGGTGGTCCAGCACATTATCGGCCAACGCGCCGTGCTGCATGAGGCCCGTCATCACATGGTGCCAGGCGCCATAGAGCCGGGGCGTTCCTACCAGCAGGATCGGCAGCCATGAGCCAAGATAGAGTGCAAAGCCGATGGTGGCGGCATAGATCAAGAACCAGATGCGGGCCACCAGAATGACCTTTGGCCATTCCATTTCGGGGATGAAAGTTTTCTCGCCCGCAGTAATGTGTCCGAAAGCATTGATCACCATCATCTTCATGGCGTCCCAGACATCCAGCACGCCGACAAAGGCCAATGCCACTTTCACAGCAACAGGCGGGCGCATGACGGCGATTTCCGGATCGAGGCCAACAATGAGCGTGTCGGTGTGATGGCGCGTGTGGCTCCAGCGCCAACGCGTCGGGTTCCGCATGATCATGAAGCAGGCGATGTGATAGACCACGTCGTTCATCCACATGGTCTTGAAGGCGGTGCCGTGGCCGCACTCATGCCAGCGTGAGTCAGTGGCCGAGCCATAGAGAACCCCATAGGCCGCAAGCGGCAATGCCGCCCACCAACTCGGCCACAGCCAGATCGCAAGTGCTACAAACAGCACCATTGAACCCAGCCAAATGATCGTGTCGCGGATGGCCGGCTGGTCGGAGCGTTTCATCAGCTCCTTAATGTCCTTGCGCGGAATATCCGTGTGGTACCACGCGGCTGATTTGAGGCCGAGCTGCACGGCTTTCTCGGCATCCTGCCCGAGCATGTCATAGTCGCGATGACCGTAATTTTCCGTGGCAGCAACAACAGTCATGGAATGCCTCACTAATCTTTTGGCAAAATAGAACG